>JAFXXH010000018.1 GCA_017542425.1 Oscillospiraceae bacterium
AATGTTCAATCGGCGCAGCCAACGCAAGAGTATGAGCTACAACAAGTTCCGGAGGATCTGGCACTACTACATAAAGCCGCCCAAAATCATGAAAAACATCTGGAATGGTACCCCAAGGAATGCTTGAAGAGCCGTATGCGTCAATCGCGCACGTACGGTTCCGTGAGGGGCGGCGGCAGCAATGCCAGCCGTCTACTCGACCTTTTTGACTCATTTTCTGAATTTGCGTCAGCTTTTTGTCAAAAAGCCGTTCATCCCATGGAGACGCCAAAAAGGAGATGCACCATATGCGCAATGCCAAAGACGAATACAGCGACATCATCGACGCCCCGCGCCCGGTCTCCACGCGGGGGAAGCGGATGAGCCGCCTGGAGCGGGCGGCGCAGTTCGCCCCCTTTGCCGCGCTGAGCGGCTACGACGCGCTGGTCGCGGAGGCGGGGCGGGCCACGGAGGCGGCCCGGTGTCTGGATGAGGACCGCCGGGAGGAGCTGGACCGGGCGCTGCGCTGTCTGCTGGCCCAGGACCGGCCCCCGGAAGCCGCCTTCACCTGGTTCGTGCCGGACCCGAAAAAGCCCGGGGGCAGCGCGGTCACAGCGGTGGGGCGGCTGCTGCGCTACGATGGGCTGGCGCGTGTCCTCCGCCTGGACAGCGGAGCGGAGATCCCGCTGGACGCGCTGCTGGCCGTGGAAAGCCCGGATCTGCCGGGGTGTTGAGGCCTCATAGAGCGTGTCAGCGGGGACGGTGACGCAGACAGGACGAAAAGATCGGCTGTTGTGAGTCAAAAGGGACGGTTCTTTTTGACTCATTTCCGGCACAAACAGACCGCGTATGAGTCAAAAAGAACCGTCCCCGTTGACTCACTTGGCTCCCCAAGTACATTCCCGCTTCGCCCGCTCATACGGAATCCCGCTCAGCGCGTAGCACAGCGGCTTCACGCTGACCAGGCTCTTACTGACCAGGGCGCAGCCTACGAAGACCAGGGCCGCCACGCCCAGGATGGCGGGGAAGCTCAGGGGGTCCACGCCCAGCTGGCCCAGGATGCGCAGGGCGATGGCGTGGAGGAAATAGATGGGCAGCAGCAGGGCCGTCAGGCCGCTTTTTTTCAGGAAGCGGCTGGGGCGGTTCCAATTTTGCTTGGCCAGCAGGAAGATGCAGGAGGCCAGCAGGACCTCAAAGCCCGCGCTCTGGGTCAGGAACAGGTCGTCGAAGCTGCCCCGGGCCGCCGTGCGCTGCCAGGTGCCCACCGCGATGACCCCGTAGCAGACCGCCGCCACGGCCAGGAGCAGGCGCTTGTCGAACTTTCGCTCCGTGGTCCCCAGGCAGTAGCCCAGGGCAAAGAGCAGCAGATTCCCGCCCCAGGCGTAGAGCTTGTTCAGGATGTCCAGATCCAGATAGCCCTGCCAGGCGTCCGGCAGAAAGGGCCGCAGCATGGCCCGGAGGCTCACCAGCCCCGCCAGCGCCAGGACCAGCTTTTTCCCGCCCCGCCCGCTGCCCTGCAAACCGGCGCAGAGCAAAGGCGAGACCAGATAGGCCGCCAGCAGGGTGTAGACGAACCAGTAGGGCAGCAAAATGGGCTGATAGAGCGCCCCTGCAAGCTGCCCGAACAGATAGCCCGGAGAGAAGTCCCCCACGGCGGCGCAGTTCCAGAGGGCCGCCGCCAGCGTCCAGCAGGCCAGGGGCGCCAGCAGCCGGGGCAGCCGCCGCCGGAGCTGGCCCGCGTCCGCCGTCCGGGGGTCGGACAGCAGCAGGTAGCCGGAGATCATGAAAAACAGCGGTACGGCGGTGAAAGCCAGACTGGTCAGCAGGTTGCAAAGATGCCAGCTCCAGTCCACGCCGCCGCGCAGTCCGGCGGCGGCGGTGTGCATCCAGACGACGCTGCCAGCGGCAAAGACCCGCAGATAGTCCAGATACGCGATGTGTGACCGGCTTTGCTTCATGTCCTCAGTTCAGCTTCAGGTCGCCCTCGCCGATCCAGCCGATCCGCCGCAGCAGCGCCCCGCCCAGCGCGCAGAGGACGGCAGGCAGCACGACGCAGATCAGCGCCAGGCCCAGCCAGTCCATGCCCGTGGCCTGGATGGCCGCCGCACCGCTCTGCAGCGCCCGCTCCGAGGGGGCCAGCCAGCCGGTCCAGACGCCGATGGGCCCGCAAAGGCCGCAGGTGCCCATGCCGGAGTTCACCGGCTCGCCGTTCATCTCCAGCCGGAACACACAGGTGGCGATGGGGCCGGTGATGGCGCTGGCGAGAATGGGGGGAATCCAGATTTTCGGATTTTTCACGATGTTGCCCATTTGCAGCATACTGGTGCCCAGGCCCTGGCTGACCAGGCCGCCCCAGCGGTTTTCCCGGAAGCTCATGACGGCAAAGCCCACCATCTGGGCGCAGCAGCCGGCCACGGCAGCGCCGCCGGCCAGTCCGGTCAGGCCCATGACATGGCAGATGGCGGCGGAGGAGATGGGCAGGGTCAGGGCGATACCCACCACCACGGAGACAATCACGCCCATCAGGAAGGGCTGCAACTCCGTGGCCCACATGATGAGCTTGCCGACCCAGCTTGCCGCCTGGCCGATGGGGGCGGCGATCAGGGCGGCCAGGCCCACGCCGACGAAAATCGTCACGAAGGGCGTCACCAGAATGTCAATCTTTGTCTCCTTACTGACGGCCTTGCCGAACTCGGCGGCCACAATCGCCATAATCAGCACGGCCAGCGGCCCCCCGGCCCCGCCCAGGGCGTTGGCCGAGTAGCCCACCGCCGCCAGGGAGAACAGCACCAGCGGCGGGCTTTTCAGCGCGTAGCCGATGGCAATGGCCATGGCCGCGCCGCTGACCGCCGTGGCCGCCCCGCCCAGGGTGTTGAAAAAGGGCAGGTTCAGCTGGGTGCCCACGGTGTTCAGGATGGTGCCGATGAGCAGGGAGCAGAACAGACCCTGCGCCATGGCCCCCAGCGCGTCGATGAAGTAGCGCCGTGCGGAAAATTCGATGTCCTTCCGCTTGAGAAAGGCCTGGAATTTAGACATAGTCACCCCTCCAAATTTTTTATTCTCTGCCGCGTTTGAGCAGCAGCTCCTGCTTCAGCTCCCAGAGCTTCGGGGACAAATCGACATAGTAGTTGTGCGGGTTGTCGAAGCGCTTGACCTCGTCCCAGAGGGTGGCCAGCTCCGCGTCGGCGTGGGCGCGAATCTCCTGCAAGCTGGGACGGGCATACACCAGCTCGCCCTGCTGGAAGATGGGGACCAGCAGCTCCCGGAGCTGATACTCCGTCTCGGTCCGGCGCTTCCACACGTCCACCGGGTCGAACAGCTCCAGCGGCTCGCTGCCCACCTCCTCGTCGTGGAGGGCGATGTAGTCGGCGTAGCACTTGCCGGAGTCGTCGAACACGCGGTAGACCTTCTTGAAGCCGGGGTTGGTGATCTTGGCGGCGTTTTCGCTGATCTTGATCTTGGGGATGATGTTGCCCTGCGCGTCCTCCACGGCGGTGAGCTTGTACACGCCGCCGAAGACGCTCTCGCTCCGGGCGGTGATGAGCCGCTCGCCCACGCCGAAGCAGTCGATGGACGCCCCCTGGTGGAGCAGCTCGGTGATCAGATGCTCGTCCAGAGAGTTGGAGCAGGTGATGGCGCAGCTTTGCCAGCCCGCCTCGTCCAGCATCTGCCGGGCCCGGCGGGTCAGATAGGCCATGTCGCCGCTGTCCAGGCGGATGCCGCATTTCGTGATGCCCTGGGGCCGCAGCACCTCGTCAAAGACGCGGATGGCGTTGGGAATGCCGCTGCCCAGGGTGTCGTAGGTGTCCACCAGCAGCGTGGCGTTGGTGGGATAGACCTGGCAGTAGGTCTTGAAGGCCTCGTACTCGCTGTCGAACATCTGGACCCAGGAGTGGGCCATGGTGCCCCCGGCGCGGACGCCGTACATCTGGTCGGAGATGGTGCAGGCGGTCCCGGCGCAGCCGCCGATGTAGGCCGCCCTGGCCCCGGTGATGGCCGCGTCCGTGCCCTGGGCCCGGCGGGAGCCGAACTCCAGCACCGTCCGCCCGGCGGCGGCCCGGCAGATGCGGCTGGCCTTCGTGGCGATGAGACTCTGGTGGTTCAGCTCCAGCAGCACATAGGTCTCGATCATCTGCGCCTCGATGGCCGGGGCGCGGACGGTCATGATGGGCTCGCCGGGGAAGACCGGGGTGCCCTCCGGCACGGCCCAGATGTCGCCGCTGAAGCGGAAGTGGCGCAGATAGTCCAGAAATACCTCGCTGAACAGTCCTCTGGAGCGGAGATAGGCGATGTCTTCCTCGTCGAAGTGCAGGTCCAGGATGTAGTCGATGACCTGGTCCAGCCCGGCGCAGACGGCAAAGCCGCCCCCGTCCGGCACCCGGCGGAAGAACACGTCGAAGTAGGTGATGCGGTCCTTGTAGCCGCATTGCAGATAGCCGTTGCCCATGGTCAGCTCGTAAAAGTCGCAGAGCATGGTCAGGTTGAGCTTGTCGTTCTGTTTCATACCGCAGCCTCCAGTTTCTCAACGCCCCGGCGCAGACGGCGCAGGGCCTCTTCTTTGCCCAGAATCCGGGCGATCTCCACCGCGCCGCCGGGGGTGACGGCCCGGCCCGCCAGGGCGATGCGCAGCGGCCACATGATTTTGGCGTTCTTGCAGCCCTGCCGCGCCGCCAGGTCGGTCAAAAGGGCCAGGATGTGTTCGTCGTCCCAGGGCGCCAGCGCCTCCAGCTCGCCCAGCAGCGTCCGCAGGGTCTCCAGACTGCCGGGCAGGTCGGTCTTGCTCTTTTTGTGGACGTAGAGCGCCGCGTCATAGTCCGGGAGGGCCTGGAAGAAGTCCACCTTCTCCGGGATCTCCGTCAGCACCTCCGTCCGCTGCTGCAACAGCGCGGCCACGGCGGCGGCGTCAACGGCGGGGTTGGGGACCGTCTGGCGAATCCAGGGCTCGGCCACCGCCGCGAAGCGCTCCGGCGGCATGGCCCGGAGATAGGCGCTGTTGAAGTGGCGCAGCTTCTCCGGGTCGAAAATGGCCGGGGACTTGCTGATGCCCTCCAGGTCGAAGACCTCCGCCAGCTCCGACAGGGAGAACATCTCCCGCTCCGCGATCTCGCCCCGGGGACTCCAGCCCAGCAGGGCCACATAGTTCAAAATCGCCTCCGTCAGAAAGCCCGCGGCGCGCAGGTCCTCATAGGTGCCGTCCCCGTCCCGCTTGCTCAGCTTGTGCTGGGCGTCGCGCATCACCGGGGAGCAGTGGACGTATTTCGGCACAGGCCAGCCGAAGCCCTCATAGAGCAGATTGTATTTCGGCGCGCTGGAGAGATACTCGCTGCCCCGCACCACATGGGTGATGCCCATCATGTGGTCGTCGATGACGTTGGCGAAGTTGTAGGTGGGCAGGCCGTCGCGCTTGATGAGCACCTGGTCGTCCAGGGTCTTGTTCTCCACCGTGATGTCGCCGAAGCGCTCGTCGTGGAAGGTGGTGGTCCCGCTGTGGGGGATGCGCTGGCGGATGACGAAGGGCGCGCCCGAGGCCAGCCGCTCCTCGGCCTCCGCCTGGCAGAGATCCCGGCAGGGGTCGTCGGGCCGGGCGAAGTCCCCGGCGGCCTCCTCGCTCTCGGTCTTCTCGCAGAAGCAGTAGTAGGCGTGGCCGCGCTCCACCAGCCAGCGGGCGTATTTGCCATAGAAGGGCTTGCGTTCGCTCTGCACATAGGGTGCCACGGGGCCGCCCACGTCGGGTCCCTCGTCGTGGTCCAGGCCGCACTCGTTCAGCGTCCGGTAGATCACGTCCGTGGCCCCTTCCACCAGCCGCCCCTGGTCCGTGTCCTCGATGCGCAGCAGGAACTTCCCCCCCGCGTGCCGGGCGATCAGCCAGGTGTACAGCGCCGTGCGCAGATTGCCCACGTGCATAAAGCCCGTGGGGCTGGGGGCAAAGCGGGTCCGCACCCCGTCCCGGGGGATCTTCGCCTCCTGCGCCTCGATCCATTTCATGTCCGCCATATCGCGTTTCCTCTCTTCGGTCTCTCGTGTTGTAAACATGGATATATGGTTATTATATGGAAGCGCGGCGAAAAGTCAATGGCTTGTCACCGGGGACGGTTCTCGTTGACAAGTTTTTTCTGCGTCCGCGGCGGCGGGGATGTCGGTGAGACCCGCGGCATTGCATTGTAGGGCGCGCCGACCCCGGCGCGCCGTGCAGCAGCGGCATAGACAAGCGGCCACCCCCGGCGAATCCGCAGCCGCCCCTTCCTTCCCCCAGCGGGGAAAGGTGGCATCCGCCGATCCCCCGCGAGGCGGATGACGGAAGAGGGAGAACGCGACCGCCAGCAGACAGTACAATCGTTCGCACACCCCCACGGCAGCGGTCATTTCCACATCGCGGTCCCGCCACGTTCTCCCTCTCCTGCCGCCCTTGTGGGCGGCACCCTCCGGGCCGTCGAGGACGCCGGCCCCTACACGGGGAGGGAAGGGGCGAGGGCGCGCCGACCCCTGCACGCGCCCTTTTCCCTTCCCCTGCGGTCACTTGCCCTTTCCTTCGCGTTCCACTCCCCCATTTCTTTGCGAAAAGGATTTGTAAATGGAAAAATGTTATGGTATACTGTCTCTATATGCCCCCGGACGGGGAGGACCCGCACAGCGTCCCTGCTGCGCGGAGAGAGAAGGAAGGCACCATGGAAACTTTGGAACGCAAAAAGGTCATGCTTTCGGGCATCAAGCCCTCCGGGGATCTGACCCTGGGCAGCTATCTGGGGGCGATCAAGAACTGGGCGGCGCGGGCCGAGCAGTTTGACTGCTACTATTTTATGGCGGACGCGCACGCCATCACGGTGCGGCAGAAGCCCGCCGACCTGCGGCGGCGGACGCTGGAGCAGCTGGCCCAGTACATCGCCTGCGGGCTGGACCCGGAGCAGAACACCCTGTTAATCCAGAGCCACGTCCCCGCCCATGCGGAGCTGGGCTGGGTGCTGAACTGCTACACCATGTTCGGCGAGCTGAGCCGCATGACCCAGTTCAAGGACAAGAGCCGCAAGAACGCGGACAACATCAACGGCGGCCTGTTCACCTATCCCTGCCTGATGGCGGCGGATATTCTCCTCTACCAGCCGGACTACGTCCCCGTGGGCGAGGACCAGAAGCAGCACGTGGAGCTGGCGCGCAACATCGTGCAGCGCTTCAACGGCATCTACGGCCAGGTGTTCCGTATGCCGGAGCCCTACATCCCCAAGGTGGGCGCACGGGTCATGGACCTGCTGAACCCCTCCAGCAAGATGAGCAAGTCGGACGAGGCCGGCGCCGGCGTGGTCTATCTGATGGACCGCCCGGAGGACATCGCCCGGAAGTTCAAACGCGCCGTCACGGACTCGGACACGGAGCGCTGCGTCCGCTATGACCCGGAGACCAAGCCCGGCGTCGCCAACCTGATGAGCATCTACGCCGCCGCCACGGACCGGAGCTTCGCGCAGATCGAGGCAGAGTTCGAGGGCCAAGGCTACGGCGTCTTCAAGCCCGCCGTGGCCGACGCGGTGATCGAGCTGCTCCGCCCCATCCGCGAGGAGGCCACCCGCATCCTGGCGGACAAAGCCTACCTCCAGAGCGTCTACCGCGCCGGAGCCGAAAAAGCCGCCGCCATCGCAAACCGCACCCTCCGCAAAGTCTACAAAAAAGTGGGCTTCGTCGAGCGCTGAGCCGCCCCCTGTAGGGAAAGGGCTTGCCCCTTCCGGCAGCAACACCCGGTCTTTGCAATCCCTGGGGCGAATCCGCAGCCCATTCCCTCCCCCAGCGGGGGAGGGTGTCACCCGCAAGGGCGACCGGAGAGGGAGAACGTGACGGGACCGCAATGCAGAAATGACCGCAACCGGAGGGAGTATGCGAACGATTGTACCGTTTGCAAGCGGTCACGTTCTCCCTCTTCCGTCATCCGCCTCGCGGGGGATCGGCGGACGCCACCTTCCCCCGCTGGGGGAAGGAAAGGACGGGCGCGCACGGCCCTGTAGGGGGCGGCGTCCCGAC
>JAFXXH010000019.1 GCA_017542425.1 Oscillospiraceae bacterium
ACCTGCGCATCCTTGTCTCTCGTTTGCGCATTGCTGCCTGCTGCGACGGTTAACGCATCGGCTTCCGCTTCTTAAATTTACGAGGCTCAATCGCTTCACGCTTCCGCATTGCGGCTCTCGTGCTCCTCTGTCTACGCTTAAGCCTCGCCTCGCGGCTTCGGCTTCAAGACTGAGTACCGGCTGCTGACCTTGCTTTACCGGGTGAGGTGACTCTCCCCACTATAGTTCAAGCGCCGTACCGGCGCACAACCGTCCCTCTGTCTTCCACCAGCGTCGGCGCAGGCTCTCCTCGACATTTTTCTTGACAAATATTCAAACCCGTGCTATATTTACAGCATTCTAGGGGAAACGCGACCGGAAAAGGAGGCGCTGCGGCATGAGCAATCCGATCTCCCGTGCTGCGGCGTCCTTTCGTTTTGTGTTCGTCCGCTTGTTTGGAGGCCGGTTTTTTGGCGTCCAAGCTTCCTTTGCGGTTCGAACCTGAGCGGTGGAGCAACTGAGATCCCGGACCGGCTCTGTATTCGGACAGAGCCGGTCTTTTGTATGGAGGCGCACATGGAACTGAGGGAAGCGAGGGAGCTCATCCGGGCTGTGGATGAGGAGATGGCCGGACTGTTCGTCCGGCGGATGGAGGCGGTGCGGGCCGTGGCGGACTACAAGCGCGTCCGGGGCCTGCCCATCGAGGACCGGGAGCAGGAGGCCCGGGTCCTCGCCGGGCGGGGGGCGCTGGTGGCCGACAGCGAACTGCGGGAATTTTACCTGTGCTTCCTGCGGGACACCATGGAGCTGAGCAAGCGCTGGCAGCACCGGCTGAATGAGGGCTTGCAAGTGGCCTATTGCGGCGTGGAGGGGGCCTTTGCCCAGATCGCCGCCCGGCGCATCTTCCCGGACGCGCAGCTTTGCGCCCTGCCCTCCTTCGAGGCCGCCTACGCCAGCGTGGAAAACGCCGCCTGCGACCTGGCTGTGCTGCCCATCGAGAACAGCTACGCCGGGGAGGTGGGCCAAGTGCTGGACCTGATGCTGTCCGGCTCCCTGTACGTCAACGGGGTCTACGACCTGTCCATCAGCCAGAACCTGCTGGGCGTGCCGGGGGCGCGGCTGGAGGATGTGCGCACGGTGGTAAGCCACCCCCAGGCCCTGTCCCAGTGCCGGGGCTATCTCCAGCGCCACAATCTGGAGGCCCGCTCCGCCGTCAACACCGCCGTGGCGGCCCGGGAAGTGGCGGAGCTGGGCGACCCCAGCGTGGCCGCCATCGCCAGCCGGGAGACCGCCGGACTCTACGGCCTCACGCTGCTGGACCGCGACATCCATGAAAACCGCGCCAACACCACCCGCTTCGCCGTCTTCTCCCGGGTGGAGTCCCGCCCGGCGGAGAAACGGGAGGGCGGCGCGTTCCTGCTGCTGTTCACCGTGAAGGACGAGGCCGGGGGCCTGGCCAAGGCCATCAACATCATCAGCGCCTACGGCTTCAACCTGCGGGTGCTGCGCTCCCGGCCCATGAAGGACCTGCCCTGGCACTACTACTTCTACGCCGAGGCCGAGGGGGACGACGGCTCCGAAAACGGCCGCCGGATGCTCGCCGCCCTCCGGGGGGCCTGCCCCATGGTGAAGGTGGCCGGGCGCTACACTGCGGCGGTCAACGCCCTGCAAGGCGGGGAAACCATCTGAAAACAAAATTCGACCGGGCCGACCCCGGCATGGGAGGAACCGACTATGAACATGGATTTCAAGCGCAAACTGCCGATCCCGATGGAGACCAAGGAGATGTACCCCCTGACCGGGGACATGGCGGAGACCGTGGAGCGATGCACGGCGGAACTGAAGGCGATCTTCGACGGCCGCAGCGAGCGCATGGCGCTGATCATCGGCCCCTGCTCCGCCGACAACGAGGACAGCGTGATGGACTACATTTCCCGCCTGGTGCCCATCCAGGAGCAGGTGAAGGACAAGATCCTCATCGTCCCGCGCATCTACACCAACAAGCCCCGCACCACCGGCGACGGCTACAAGGGCTACGTCCACCAGCCCGACCCCACGGCGGAGCCGGACCTGTTCAAAGGCGTCATCGCCACCCGGGAGCTGCACATGCGGGCCGTCCGGGAGACGGGCTTTGCCTGCGCGGACGAGATGCTCTATCCCGAAAACTACAAGTATCTGGACGACCTGCTGGGCTATGTGGCCGTGGGGGCCAGGAGCGTGGAGGACCAGCAGCACCGCCTGACCGCCAGCGCCATCGTCTGCCCCGTGGGGATGAAAAACCCCACCAGCGGCGACCTGAGCGTGATGATGAACGGCATTCTGGCCGCCCAGCACCAGCACGACTTCATCTACCGGGGCTGGGAGGGCCACTCCTACGGCAACCCCTACGCCCACGCCATCCTCCGGGGCTATGTGAACCGCCAGGGCGTCACCCACCCCAACTACCACTACGAGACCCTGCTGTATCTGGCGGAGCTGTACGCCAAATGGGACCTGGTGAACCCCGGCGTGGTGGTGGACTGCAACCACGCCAACAGCGGCAAAAACCCCCTGGAGCAGCCCCGCATCCTGAAAGAAGTGCTGCACTCCTGCCGCTGCAACGGCGATCTGCGGCGGCTGGTGAAGGGCTTCATGGTGGAAAGCTACATCGAGGACGGCAGCCAGCCCATCGGCTGCGGCGTCTACGGCAAGAGCATCACCGACCCCTGCCTGGGCTGGGAAAAGAGCGAGCGCCTGATCTACGACATGGCCGACGCCCTGTGAGACAAGTCCGCGCCGCCTCCCACGGGAGACGGCGCGGTTTTCCGCTTTTGGGTAACATTGCATTTCCCTTTTTGGCAATTTTGCGATAACATGGAAGTATCCCCTGATCCTGTCATTGCGGGGCCATACCATTCCAACGACAAGCCCCCGTATCCCATCGTGCAAGGAGGGACGACCCATGAAACGCATAAGACCCGGTATGCAAGCCCTTCTGCTGGCGCTGCTGCTCAGCCTCTGCCTGCCCGCCGTGGGCCTGGCCGCCACCCGGGCGGAGTCGGACCAGCCCCACCAGCCCCAGCCGGACCTGAGCCACCGGGCCGCCCAGATGGACGAGCGCGACCAGCCCGGCGCGTCGGCGGCCCAGGTCCAGAGCTCCTACGGCCTGGTGGATGAATCCGGCCTGCCCGCCTTCACCTGGGAGGAACCCCAGTTCCTGGCCTGGCCGCGCAGCGCCCTGGTGTCCATCCGGGCCACGGCCTCCCGGCCGGGCGTCTTCACCGGCTTTGCCATGCGCGTCTGGAACCCGGACGGGGCGCTGATCGCCGCCACGGAGGAAAAAAACCTGTCCCGCAGCGGCGACAGCTATCTGATCTGGCAGGACATCCGCGCCCACAGCGGGGCCCTGCTCCGCCCCGGCGGGACCTATCTCTGCCAGTTTGAAGTGTGCTTCGACGGCTGCATCTTCCGCAGTCCCGAATACACCCTCCGGCCCCCGGACGACGACGCGGTGCGCTTCGGCGTGGACGTGAGCGAACACCAGGGGGAGATCGACTGGGAGACTGCGGCGGCGTACATCGACTTTGCGATCCTCCGCTGCGGCTATGGCTCCGACTATGCCGCCCAGGACGACAAACAGTGGGCGCGCAACGTCTCCGCCTGTGAGCGCCTGGGCATCCCCTATGGGGTCTATCTCTACTCCTACGCCAATTCCGAGGAAAAGGCGGCCAGCGAAGCCGAGCACGTCCTGCGGCTGCTGGACGGACATACCCCTTCCCTCCCGGTCTACTACGACCTGGAGGACCCCGGCACCGTGGCCAGGTGCAGCGATGCGGAGCTGCTGCGCTACACGGAGATCTTTACCGCCCGGCTCCAGGAAGCCGGCTGCCGGGTGGGAGTCTATTCCGGCTGGAACTGGTGGAACGACCGCCTCAGCGATCCCGGCTATGACGCCTGGGACAAGTGGATGGCCTCCTGGGGCTCCCGCCACAGCGCCGGGGAGGGCTATCCCCTCTGGCAATATTATAATCAAGGCGATATCCCCGGCATCCGGGGCGACGTGGACCTGAACTGGTTCTTCCAGGAACCCCTGCTGGAACCCTATACCGTGGAACTGCCCCACCCGGCCTTTGTGGCGGACCTGGACTGCGGCGGCGAGACGCTCAGCTTCGCCTCGGACCTGGAGGAGACCGAACTGCTGTACGCCGGGCTGTACAGCGCCGCCGGGCGGCTGCTGGATGCGGACGCCACCCCTCGAGGCGAGGGGCAGACGCAAGTGCGTCTCACATTGGACCCGGCGCGGCTTCCGGAAGGCTGCACGGTAAAACTGTTCCAGGCGGATGCGGCCTGGACGCCCCTGGCGGACCCGGCGGTCTGGGAACTGGGCGCGCCGGAGGACGACGAACAGGAGGAGAACGATGACGGATTATAAGATGCTCTGCGCGCAGCTTGCCGCGCTGACGGAGGGCGTGGACGAGCGCATCTCCAACCTGGCCAATGCCGCCGCGCTGCTCTACCACACGCTGCCGGACCTGAACTGGGCGGGCTTCTACCTGCTGCGCCGGGGCGCGCTGCGGCTGGGGCCCTTCCTGGGCAGGCCCGCCTGCGTGCGGATCCCCCTGGACCGGGGCGTCTGCGGCACGGCGGCGGCCCGGGGCGAGACCCTCCTGGTCCCGGACGTACACGCCTTCCCAGGCCACATCGCCTGCGACGCCGCCTCCGCCTCGGAGCTGGTGATCCCGCTCCAGGTGGGCGGCGCGCTGTACGGCGTGCTGGACCTGGACAGCCCCAAAAAGGGCCGGTTCACAGAAGCGGACCGGACAGGGCTGGAGGCCTTCGCCAGGGCGCTGGAGACGGCGCTGGAGCGGGGAGAATGAGTCAAGGGGGACGGTTCTTTTTGACTCATTTGTTGAGGTTTTTGTCAAAGTGAGTCGAAAAAGAGCCGTCCCGAATGAATGATGTTGGATTGTTTCAGAATAGCCCTTTGACTTTTCGGAAAACCATGTTATCCTAAGATAGGATTCCAATCGAACCCCCGTCCCCATTGCCTTTTTGACACAACAAGAAAGGAGCACCACAATGAATTCCGAACATACGAAAATTTCCATTCAAAGCACCTACGGCGAACGCTTCCAGCACTGCTGGGGCTGCGGGCCGAAAAACGACCTGGGGATGCACCTCCAGTCCTTCCCCAGCGCGGACGGGACGCAGTGCGTCTGCCATGTGACCCCGGCCAAACAGTTCACCGGGGGCGTCCCGGACAACCTCTTCGGCGGCATGATCGCGGTCATCTTCGACTGCCACGGCACCGCCTCCGCCGCCTGGTTCGCCCACCGGAACCGTGGCCTGGAGCTGACGGAGGACACCGTCATCGGCCGCTTCATCACGGCCCGGCTGGAAATCGACTTCAAAAAGCCCACCCCCATGGACCAGGAGATCACCGTAACCGCCCAGGCGGAGGAGATCGGGGCGCGCAAAGTGATCGTAAACATGGAACTGGAAGCCGGCGGCATCGTCCGCGCCAAGGCCAGGATGGTGGCCGTGGGGGTCAAGGACGATATGTGATGCGCAAGGCGTAAGGCGTGAGGCGCAAGGTCCGCCGGTTTTGCAATCGGCAACCCCGGCGAATCCGCCTCCCCCGTAGGGACCGGCGTCCCCGACGGCCCGGCAGCACAGGCTGGGACAAGCAAACACATTGGGCGAATCCGCAGAATGACCGGTCAAACGGTCTGCGGATTCGCCCAATGTTTTTTGTATGGGAATGCCGCCGCCGGGGCGTCGAGGACGCCGCCCCCTGCAAGGGTACTTTCCCTGTGACGATGGAAGAACTTTTTGTTGCGATTTTGCTTTTTTCCGCGTATACTATATAACAGGAAGCATCACAGAAAAAGCTTGTCCTGATGGTTGCGCGATCAAAAGCGGCGCACAACAGGGCGTTGCGCCGTTTTCTGAAAGGAGTGGAATCACATGACCACGATGGCCTTTGCAATTGACCAGGCTTTGAAAGCGCCTCATCCCAACTATTCAAAAAAAGAAGCGCAGGAATTGCTGCAAAAATACGGTGTGCTGACAAAGCAAAACACAGTCACAACAGCCTACCGTGGAATTGTCGTCCAGGCGGAACAGGACCATGACAGAGTGTAAAAGCTTTGACAGCAGGATATGTTTCCCAATACAAGGCCTCCGCTCCCCTGTAGGGGCCGGCGTCCTCGACGGCCCGGCGGCACAGGCCGGGACAAGCATAAACTCTGGGCGAATCCACAGAAAGGCCGGTCAAATGGTCTGCGGATTCGCCCAAAGTTTTTTGTATGGGAAGGTGCTGCCGCCGGGGCGTCGAGGACGCCGCCCCCTACAGAGGTGCAATAGTATTTCTCATTTATTCTTTTGAAAAATGCCAATCTGTAATTTTCCGCTGCGCCCAACGTCGGTACTCCCCCCGCCGTCGGGCGCAGCCTTTTCTATCCCTTCATTCAATCGTATGCGCCTTCATCAGATTCGTCTCGCTGCTTCTCCCCAGCGGAATCCCCGCCGTGATGACCACCACGTCGCCCCGCTCTGCCAGGCCCTCCGCCTTGGCCATATCCGCCGCCAGGTGTAGGATGCGGTCGGTGCTGGTGACCTCGCCGGTTAGGATGGGGATGACGCCCCAGCTGACGGCCAGCTGGCGGCGGACTTTTTCCCGCGTCACCAGGGCCGCGATAGGGCAGAGGGGGCGGAAGCGGGAGATCATGCGGGCCGTGCGGCCGGAGAGGGTGGGGGTGATGATGGCCCGGGCGTTCAGGTCGCGGGCGGCGGTGCAGCAGGCCTGGGTGATCACGTCGTTCACGTTGGCCTCCCCGGTGAAGCGGTTCAGCTCGAACCGGTCCCAGAAGTCGATGGCCCCCTCCGCCTCCTCCACGATCTCCGCCATGGCCCGCAGGGCCGCCGCCGGGTACTTGCCGCTGGCGGTCTCGCCGGAGAGCATGACGCAGCTGGTCCCGTCGAAGACCGCGTTGGCCACGTCGCTGACCTCGGCGCGGGTGGGGCGGGGATTGCGGATCATGCTGTCCAGCATCTGCGTGGCGGTGATCACCGGCTTGCCAAGCTGGAGGCCCTCGCGGATCATGCGCTTTTGCAGCGCGGGCACCTTGGCCGCCGGAATCTCCACCCCCAGGTCGCCCCGGGCCACCATCAAGCCGTCGGAGACCTGCAAGATCTCCTCCAGATGGTCCACGCCCTCCTGGTTCTCGATCTTGGAGATGATGCGGATGTCCTCGCCCCCGAAGCGGCGCAGCAGGCCCCGGATCTCCTCCACATCGGCGGCCCGGCGCACGAAGGAGGCGGCGATGAAGTCGAAGTCGTGCTCCACGGCGAAGCGGATGTCCTGCTCGTCCCGCTCCGTGACGGCGGGCAGGCGGATGTGTGCCCCGGGGATGTTGATGGACTTGTTGGCCGAGAGGCTGCCGCCGTTGACCACCACGCAGCGCACCTCCGTGTCCGTGGTCTCCTCCACCCGCAGCCCCACCAGCCCGTCGTCGATCAGGATCATCTGACCCGGGCGGACCTCGTCGGGCAGGGCGGGATAGGTGACGGACACCGCCTCCGCCGTGCCGGGGAGGTCCTCGGTGCAGAGGGTGAAGCGCTCCCCCGCCCGCAGCTCCACCCGCGGCTCCGTGAAGGAGCGGATGCGGATCTCCGGCCCTTTCGTGTCCAAAATCGCCGCCACGGGGACGCCCAGCTCGTCGCGCACGTTGGCGAACAGCGTGTAGCGCTCCAATTGCTCCGCGTGGTTGCCGTGGGAGAAGTTGAAGCGCGCCGCGTTCATGCCCCCCTCCATCAGGGCGCGCAGCAGGGCCGGGTCGTCGGTGGCTGGGCCCAGGGTGCAGATGATCTTCGTTTTTCGCATGGTTTCCAATCCCTTTCTCAGTCTCCCAGAGTCCCCACGGCCCGGCGGAAGCTGAATTCCCGCACCTCGTCCCCCACGCCCAGCAGGAAGCCCAGGGCCCCGTCGCCGTTGTTGAACTGCCGCAGGGTCAGGATCTGCTCGCCCTCCAGCTGCTCCACGCGCAGGACATAGTCCCCCAGCCCCCCGTCGGCAAACCAGCCGTCGGGCAGCGGGGACCAGTCGTAGTCCTCCGCGTTGTATTTCTCCATCAGCAGGACCCAGTTGGAGAAGCCCGGCCAGACGCCGTCCACGCCGTTCCACTCCGCGTCCACAAATTCATAATCCAGGAACACCCGGCAGCCGTAGTCCACGCGCTCGATCTCCAGGGCGCGGTAGTCGCGGAAGCGCAGCGCGGCCAGGGCGCAGCCCGCGTCGTCGTAGTAGAGCCAGGCGTCATAGGGCCCGCCGCCCGCGTCCAGGAAGTTGGCCAGGTCCTCCTCGCTCCAGATGGCGGTCCCCCGCCCTTCGCCGTCCAGGTCGTGGCCCATGATCCAGCGGGGGCAGGCGTCCAGGGATGCATCGTCCAGGTGCAGGGCATTGTCCTCCCCGAACCAGTAGTCGCCCCAGAGCCCGCGCCAGGCGGCGCTGGCGCGCATCACCGGATTCCAGGCCGCCACCACGTTCACGGCCACGGTCTCCCCGGCGTTCAGCGTGTAGGCGCCCAGGGGGGTATTCAGGGACGGGGCCCCCATGCCGGTGGCCAGGGCGTCCTCCGTGCCGTTCCCGGCCACAAAGCGGTCCAGGCGCAAGTTCACGCCGTCCGCCTTGGCCGTCAGCAGCGCCCAACGCCAGGCCCCCGGCTCGTCGCCGGGAAGCTCCGGCTGCTCCAGCACATAGTCGGCTTCCGGCTGCTCGGCGGAATAGACAATGGAGACCAGCTCCACCGGGTCCCGGGCGTCCTCCGGCGTGACGGAGATGTACTGCCAGCTCCCGTCGGGCAGCACCCGGACCCGGGCGCGGAACCAGCGCTCCCCGCGGTAGTTCCGCCAGTCGCTGCGGAGAAAGCTCAGGACCAGCTCGTCCCCCTCCCGCCAGCCGGAGGAAAAGCGGATGTTCTCCGCGTTGGTGTCCCCGTGCTCGCGGCAGTAGAGGTCCAGTTCGTCCAGATAGGTCCAGTGCCAGATGGGCTTCCGGGCCTCGGCGTAGGAGGTGCCGGTCTTTTCCAGCACAAAGGCCCGCAGGGCGTCGCCGGGGATGACTTCCAGATCCAGCTCGCATTCATGCCCCACCTCGCTGGCATAGGCCTTCAAAATCTCGTCGTCCGGTTCGATGGCGATGCCGCCGCCATTGTAGAGAACCTCGTACCAGTCGATCTCCTCCGGGCGGGCATAGCTGTTGAGGAAGAAGCCGTACTCACTCCGGTTCCAGTTTTCGTTGATCTCCGCGATCTCCGCCTCCGACAGGGGCCGGGGCGCGGCGGCCAGGGCCGCCTCATCCGAGCGGCAAAAGAGTTGCATCCCCCCGGCCCGGACCCCGTCGGGGTAGTTGACGGTATAGGACAGCGCCAGCTGCGCATTGTCCACCGCCACCACCAGGAAGTCCGTGGCCCCCATCTCCGGGTCCGTCTCCAGCGTGAGGCCCTCCGGCGTGGGTGTGACGGACAGGCCGCTGTGTTCCTCCGGGTCAAAATAGGGGCTGGCGCAGATGTAGTCTGCGGTCCCGTCGTCCCGGAAGCGCAGGAAGACCCGCTCCACGCCTTCGGAGGCCAGGGTCTCCGCCCCGTCCAGCTCGCTGGACCAGAGCTCCCAGACCCCCAGCACCGCCTCCAGCGGGTCGGGTTCCGGCGTGGGCTCCTCCGCGGACAGGTCGGGGCCCTCCGTCTCCGGCGCTGGCCCAGGGGCCTCCGTCGCCGCCGGCGGGGTCTCCGCCGGTGCGACGCCACCCACGCAGCCGGACAGCAGACCCGTCAGCAGCGCGGCGCACAGCAGCGTGCTGAGGATGGACTTGCTTTGGCGCTTCATAGTATGCCACCTCCATGTCAGATGTATTCTTTGCGCATTCAGCGCGTTTCCCTGTCCTGTACGATGAGCCGCTTCATGGCCTCCACCGCCGTCTGGATGGCGCCGCTGGTGTCCTCCGTCATGGGCTGGAACAGTCCGGCGGCCTCCCGCTCCTGGTTCCAGATCACATGGAAGCAGGCCCCGCAGCGGACGCGCAGGGCGCTGGCCACCACGAACAGGGCGGCGGACTCCATCTCCGAGGCCTTGACCCCCAGACGCTTCCAGGCCAACCACTTGGCCTCCAGCTCCGGCTGCACCGGCATCCGGCCGGGGGCGTGCTGGCCGTAGAAGCTGTCCTTGCACTGGACCACCCCCACGTGGACGGTCTTGCCCAGGGCGCGGGCGGCCTCCCGCAGGGCCAGGGTCAGGTCCAGATCCGCCACGGCGGGGAACTCCAGCGGGGCGTACTCCCGGCTGGTGTGCTCATAGCGCACGGCCCCGGATGCCACTACGATGTCACCGGCGCAGACCTCCAGGTCGATGCCGCCGCAGGTGCCGCAGCGGAGGAAGGTGTCCGCCCCCACGGCGGCCAGCTCCTCCATGGCGATGGCCGCCGAGGGGCCGCCGATGCCGGTGGAGCAGACGCTGACCGGCTCCCCCAGCAGACTGCCGGTGTAGACGTTGTACTCCCGGTTGCACGCCACCTGCCGGGCGTCGTCCAGCTTTGCCGCGATCTGCGGCACCCGGCCCGGGTCGCCGGGCAGGATGACGTAGCGCCCCACGTCCCCGGGGACGCAGCGGATGTGAAATTGCCGTTCCATGTCCTGCATGGTCTGTCCTCCCTTTCCAATGGCCTTACCAGTCGGAATCCCAGTCGGTGTCCCAGCTGTCCCAGTCGGCATCGTCGTCCCAGTCCCAATCGTCGTCGTCCCAATCCCAGTCCCAGCCGTCGTCGGAGTCGTCGTCATAGCTGCTGTAGGGCACATACCATTCGCTGTCCGCGAAATCGCCGTAGGGCGCGTCCCCAGGGTAGCGATCGCTGCTGTAATAGCTGTCATAGTCGTCATAGAACGCCGCGTCCAGCACGGCGGGAAGCCAGAGCGCCTCCAGCGGGTCCCAGTAGTACCAGTCCTCCGTGTCGTAATAGTATGCGCTGTCCCGGTAGTTGTAGTAGCCCCGCTGCGGCCCGTCGCTGCGCAGGCTGCGGTAGAGCAGGAAACCCGCCAGGACAAGGACCGCCACGGTCAGCAGGCTCTTCCAGGGGGAGCTCTGCTTTGCCGCTTCGCCCCGGCGGCGCGGCTGGGCGCGCTGCACTGCCGCGCCGCTGCCTGTGCGCAGAGCCTTCGAACCGGGACGCAGGGCGGCGCTGCCCGGACGCTGTTCCATGTCCCGCCGCAGCGCGATCTCGCTTTTCAGCTTTTCATAGATCTCCCGAACGGCGCGGGCCTCGTCCGGCCCCTGATAGCGCACGGCGCGGCTGCCGTCGGCCTTGTTCTTGTAGACCTGGAATTCCCCTTCCGCCGTGCGGAAAATGCCGAACATCCTGGCCTCGGCGCTGTCGCGCCCAATGGCAAAGCGCATCTTCTCCAGGGGCAGATGGTGGGCGGCGCAGAAGTCCTGCAACTGCTCGATGGTCTTCGGGATGTGCGTCCCCCGGGGCGGCTTCGTCTCCGCCGCCCCCGGCTGTGCCAGCGCGATCCGATCCATCCGCGCCCCGCAGATGGGGCACTTCCGCAGCCCGTCCGCAACCTTCGCCCCGCAGGCGCTGCACTGCTGCATGAAAACCAGCTCCTTTCCATGGGCAGGTGTTTGTGTGTGGGTTTTGTTCTATTTTACCACAGTTTTCCGCGCTGACAAGAGGGGGATTGGTTTGTTTGACCGAAAAGGGGAGATAAAAAGCTGGAATGCGGGTGATTTGGTGCGGGCCGGACGTAAAGACAAAAGAACCGTCCCCTTGTCTTGTCATTTCCTGCCGGAAGGGGCAAGCCCCTTCCCTACGGGGAGGCGCTTGCGAATTCGCCCAAAGTTGCAGAAAACCGGAGTGTTGCTGCGCGGCGCGCCGGGGTCGGCGCGCCCTACGGGGTAGATGCGGATTCGCCTGACGGCTTGCTCCGGTTCTGTGCTGCTGCGTGGAACGCCGAGGACGGCGTTCCCTACCGGGTGTGTGCGGATTTGCCGTAGGTGGAAGCAAGCCATTCCCATGTGCTGCGGGGCCGTCGGGACGCCGGCCCCTACAAGGCAGCTGCGTGCTTTCCGCCATTTCCTTCCCCCAGCGGGGGAAGGTGGCATCCGCCGATCCCCCGCGAGGCGGATGACGGAAGAGGGAGAACGCGACCGCTGGCAGACGGTAAAATCGTTCGCACACGCCCACAGTTGCGGTCATTTCCACATGGCGGTCCCGCCACGTTCTCCCTCTCCTGCCGCCCTTGTGGGTGACACCCTCCCCCGCTGGGGGAGGGAATGGGTGAGGGCGCCTTCGACGAACTCAATGATCCGTCGCATCCGAAACGCTTCCATGTAGGGCGCGCCGACCTCGGCGCGCCGCGCAGCAGCACCCGAGATAAGTCGCCACCCCCGGGCGAATTCGCAGCATCTCATTGTCGCTGGCTTTTTGAACCGAAAACGGCGCGTTGCAGGTGTTACGCTGCAACGCGCCGTTCCTTATGCTTTTGCTTTGTCTTTCCGTCTCAAGCGCTTATTTCCAGCCGAAGACCTGCTCGAAGGTCGCGCCTTCCTCGATCTGCTGGGTCAGCTCCGGCATACGGGAGATGTCGCCCACCAGGTTGACGCCGGCCAGCTGGCCGCGGCGGAAGAAGTACTTCTGGTACTGGCCGCGCACGTCGTCGCGGATCTCCACGGTGCGCAGACCCTTCTCCAGCTCGTTGGGACCGGCCTTGCCGTTGGTGCCCAGGGCGAAGACGGAGGTGTTCATGGCGTTGATGACCATGCTGCTGCCGATCTGCTTGTAGACCAGGGCCTCGCCCGCGGCGTTGGCGCCGGCCACGCGGCCGGTCTCCTCCGCCTGCGCCCAGAAGCCGTGGGGCTGACCGCGGAACTCGGTGCAGTCGCCGCAGGCCCAGACGTCGGGGGCGCTGGTGGCCATGTGCTCGTCCACCTTGATGATGTTGCCGATCTCCAGACCGGCGTCCTTCGCCACGGCCACGTTGCCGCGCATACCGGTGGACATGATGACCAGCTCGGCGGGCAGCTCGGTGCCGTCGGCCAGGAGGACGGACTTGTCGGTGATCTGGGTGATCTTCGCGCCGACCATGACCTTCACGCCCACCTTCTCGCACTCCTGACGGAGCACGGTGCCGGCGGCGTCGTCCATCTGGCGCGGGAGCAGCGCGGGCATGGTCTCCAGGACGGTGACATCCAGGCCGCCCTTCTTGAGCTCCCAGCCGCTCTCCAGACCCATGACGCCGCCGCCGATGATGACCGCGTGCTTGGCGTCCTTGGCCAGATCCTGCACCTTGAGGCAGTCGGCGATGGAGCGGATGGAGACCACGTGGGGCTGGTCGGAGCCGGGGATGGGGGCCACGAAGCAGCGGGCGCCCAGGGCGTAGATCAGCTTGTCATAGACGTACTCGGCCCGGTTGGTCTTGACGGTCTTGTTGGCCACGTCGATGGACTCGACGGTCTGACCGAAGACGATGCGAATGTTCTGACGGGAGTACCACTCGCGGCTCTCGATGGCCAGGCGGTCATAGCTCAGATCCTGGAGCGTGACCTTGGTCAGCATCGGGCGGTTGTAGGGGATCTCGTACTCGTTGGTGATCATGATGATGCTGGCGCTGGCGTTGCGCTCGCGGATGGCCTTGGCCGCGAAGTGTGCCGCCGGGCCGCCGCCCAGCACCAGGAACTTCTCGAAGGTGGCGTTCTGGAAGCTGGTGGACTTGTCGGCCACGGGGACGCACTTGTCCTTGCCCACGCCGCAGGTCGGGCAGCAATCCAGGCTGGAGTCGAAGATGGCGCCGCAGACCAGGCACTTCAGCAGGGTGCTTCTGGCGTTGGAGGTCTCGGGCTGGACTTCCTTCTTGCGCAGCACGGAGCAGCCGAAGCGATAGCCGAACTCATAGGCGTCCAGGAGCTGGTTGTCGCTGGGCTGGAGGCGGATGCGGAAGCCCTCGTCCTCGACCTTGCAGTGGAGCTGGCGCAGACGCTCCAGCAGATGGGGCACGGCTTCGCCGGACCAGCCGTAGCTGCCGAAGGCGCTGGCGTGCTTGCCGCCGTGGACGGGCGGGAACAGGCTGAGGGTCAGGTCCCAGATGGGCTTCAGGGCCTCGCCCAGGATGGTGGGAGAGCCGAAGAGCAGGCCGTCCGCCGCGGCCATTTCCGCGACGACGGGGCCGGCCTCGGTGGTGACCATGTCGTAGGTATGGACGTCGATGGGACCGGCGTCCGCCACACCGGCGGCGATGCGCTCAGCCAGCTGGGCGGTATAGCCGTAGGCGCTGACGTAGGGCATGACCACCAGCTTGCGCTCCCGCTCCACGGGACGGGCGCACCACTGGTGATAGAGCTCGAAGATCTCGTCCAGGTGGCTGTCCAGCACGGGGCCGTGGCCGGTGCAGATCATGCGGATGTCCAGGTCTTTGATGCGGTCCAGGGCGTCGGCCATGAAGGGGACGGCGAAGGGCCCGATGATGTTGTCAAAGTAATACTTCGTGGCGCGGAGGTAGCCCTCGGTATCGGTGACCTTGGAGCGGAGGATCCCCTCATGGCTGTAGTGGCTGCCAAAGGAGTCGCAGGTGAAGAGCACGCGGTCCTCCTCCAGGTAGGTGTACATGGTGTCCGGCCAGTGCAGCTGGGGCAGGACCATGAAGTTCAGGGTCTTTCTGCCCAGGTCCAGGGTATCGCCGTCGCCGACGGCCATGGAGTTGAAGTCGCAGTTGATGATCTCCTTGAGGAAGTCGATGGCGGTGGAAGTGCCGACGACGACGGCACGGGGATAGAGCTCCAGCAGGTTCTTCACGCTGCCCGCGTGGTCCGGCTCGGTGTGGTCCACGATGATGTAGTCCAGCTCGCCGGGGCCGACCAACTCCTGGACGGCTGCCTTGTAGTCATCCCAGAATTTGGCCTTCGCGGTCTCGAACACTGCGGTTTTTTCGGTGCCGCGCAGGAAATAGGAGTTATAGGTCGTACCGAATTCGGTATTCATGATGATGTCAAATACGCGAAGCTCGGGATCCAGGACGCCGTTCCAGTACAGGTTGTCCATGAGTTTAAGCGTTTTCATTCAAATTGCCTCCTTCAATTGAATTGTGCTCTCCTGCCATTATACAGACTCCACAAAAAAATATCAATCAAAAAAATAAAAAAACCGCGCACTTTTCCCTTGTCAGGATAGAC
Organism: Oscillospiraceae bacterium; assembly: GCA_017542425.1. Taxonomy (GTDB): domain Bacteria; phylum Bacillota; class Clostridia; order Oscillospirales; family Oscillospiraceae; genus RGIG7114. Next base: position 15,175 of record JAFXXH010000019.1, read on the forward strand.
AAAATCACGGGCGGATATTTGGGGAAAGCGCCGCGAAGCCCGAAAAAAGGGCCGTTCAGCGCTGTTTTCGCCAGCATTGGGCGCAAAGACGGCCCCGCGTGTGCAGGGGCAGGGCCTTCCCGCACTTCTGGCAGAAGCGGATGTTGCTCCGCAGCCGGTGCAGCAGGATCTCGTTGATCTCCTCCGCCACGGCGCTCCGGGCCTCCCGCAGGGCCTCCGCGTCCACCGGACAGAAAAAGGCCTTGGCGAAGGAGAAGAAGAGGTCCAGCTTCCGGTAGTGCTCCTCCAGCTGGGGCAGGGTCCGGCTGCTGCCGGGGGCAAGCTCCGGCTGCTCCACCGGCTCGCCCCGGGTCCAGAGCCGCAGGAAGTGGAAAAACAGCTCCCGCAGCGTCTCGTCCGTCTCGTCAAAGGGGATGTTGGCCGCCCGCAGCTCCTGCTCCCGCGTCAGGGTGAAGCCCAGCTCCCGCAGCTTGGAGATCAGGCTCAGATAGCGGCTCACGTCCAGCTTGACGTAGGGCTCCGCCGTGGGCATCCGGCTCCACTCGGTCAGCACCTCCAGCAGGTCGAAGTCCACCTGCAAGACCAGGTCGGAAAAGCCCGCCACGGCGGTCTGGAGCGGCGGCACCGGGGCTTTCAGCCCGGCGCGGATGAAGTCCAGGCCCTCGGTGGCCCCCACATAGCCCTTGTCGTACATGCCGTAGCGCCCGGCCCGCCCGGCGATCTGGCGAATCTCCGCCGGGCGCAGCTCCCGGCGCTCGTGCCCGTCGAACTTCTGCGTGTCCAGGAAGATCACCCGGCGGATGGGGAGGTTCAGGCCCATGCCGATGGCGTCCGTGCTGACCACATAGCGCATCTGCCCGGACAGAAAGCCCTCCATCTGCCGCCGCCGGGTGGCGTAGGGCAGGGCCCCATAGATGATGGCGGGGTTTTTCCCGCTGCGGCGCAGGTCCTCCGCCACGCTCAGCACCCCCACCTTGGAAAAGGTGATGAGCGCGTCGCCGGGCTCCAGCTGCTCGAAGTCCGTAGGCTGCTTCATGCACAGCAGTGGGGTCCGGCGCTGGTGCAGCTCCACCTCGCAGCTGTCGCCGCAGCTTTCGATGATGCGCTCCAGCAGCCACCGGGCCTCCGGGGCGGCGCAGAGATGCACCTCCGGGGCACGGACGCCCAAAATCGCCCGGGTCCAGGCCCAGCCCCGCTCCCGGTCGGCGATCATCTGGCATTCGTCGATGACCGCCACCTCGTAGCGCGTCCCCAGGTCCAGCTTCTCCGCCGTGGCGGCCACATGGGTGTCCCAGTCCCGGCGGTCCTCCTCCTCGCCGGTGGTCAGGGAGCAGTCCACACCCGCGTCCAGCAAGGTCTCCTGGGCCTCCAGGGCCAGCAGGCGCAGGGGGGCCAGGTAGACCCCGGTTTTGGCGCGCATCAGCCGCCGGAAGCCCGCGTAGGTCTTGCCCGTGTTGGTGCCGCCGATGTGGAGGATGAAGCGCCGCCGCATGGCCCGGGCCTCCGGGTACTCGTCCTTGGGGTTCAGCGCCACCAGCACCTCCAGGCTGGTGCGGATGGCCCGGGGGACGTACCAGACCGCGTAGACCGTGGCCAGGGGGTCCGTCAGCAGCTGCTGGGCCGGGAAGTCCGCTTCCGCCAGGAAGCGGGGGATGTCCGCCTCCGGCTGGGCGGCGGCGAAGTCGGCCAGCACCGCCCCGGCGACGGAGCGGAGCACGGCGGCGTATTTGGCAAAGACCGCCCTGGCCCGGGCGCTGGAGAGGTTCTCCCCCAGCCAGGGCAGGGCGCGCAGGAAGTTGCGCAGATCGTCCGGCACCCGGCGGGTCTCGCACTTTGTCTCCAGCGCCAGAAAGCGGTCCAGATAGGCCGTGGCGTGGGAGTTGGCCACCCGCCGGGCCTCCCCCGCCCCGCTGCGGGCCAGGACGCCGCTGTGGTACAGTCCGGCCAGCCGCCCGGCGGCGTCCTCCCCCGGGCTCTCCGTCTCCATGCAGCGGCCCAGCACGGCGGCGGCCCGTTCGGAGGCGGCGCGGAAGGCCGGTTCCTCGGAGCGGTTCACCGCCCGTCCCGGGCTGCGCTCCAGGAAGCGGGGGTCCAGCTCCGCCTGGCGCACCACGGCCTTCTCCCACATCCGGTGACGGCGGCCGTTGGAGGTGAACAGCACGGGCCTGGGCAGCAGCTCCTGCATCAGCGCGTTGGTCCAGCCCCGGGAAAACAGCAGCCCCGCCGACCAGTATTTCCCGCCGCCGTGTTTGCTCATGCCGAACGCCTCCTTTGAATGGAATACTCTCAGTATACCACAGTTCTCACAAATCACGCAAGACAGCGCCGCACGGTTCCCCTCCGTGCGGCGCTGCCCGGTTTTACTTCAAAAAGCGGCGGATCATCGCCTCCCCCAGCCTGCTGTAGGGGCGGTAGCGCATATTCAGGTCGATCCAGGTCTTCTTGTCCACAATGCTCTTCCGGTGGGAGAAGGCGTCGAAGCCGGTCTTGCCGTGGTAGGCCCCCATGCCGCTCTCGCCCACGCCGCCGAAGCCCATGGCGCTGGTGGCCAGGTGGATGATCGTGTCGTTGATGCAGCCGCCGCCGAAGGCGCATTCGGTGGTGATGCGTTTTGCCGTGGCCCGGTCGGAGGTGAAGACGTAGAGCGCCAGGGGCTTCTGGCCCTGGTTCACAATGGCGATGGCGTCCCCGGCCTGCTCGATGTCCAGCACCGGCAGCACCGGGCCGAAGATCTCCTGCCCCATCACGGCGTCGTCGAAGCTTACGCCCGCCAGCAGCGTGGGGGCGATTTGCAGGGTTTCGGGGCTGGACTGTCCGCCGTAGACGGTCTTGGCCGGGTCGATCAGCCCCAGCACCCGGCGGAAGTGCTTCTCGTTCACCATGCGCCCGTACTCCGGATTCTCGAAGGGCTTCGGCCCGATCTGCCGCTCGATCTCCGCCGCCAGGCAGCGTACCAGCTCGTCCCGCACCGCCCGCTCGCAGAGCACATAGTCCGGAGCCACGCAGGTCTGGCCGCAGTTCAGGTACTTCCCGAAGACGATGCGCCGGGCGGCCAGAGGCAGGTTGGCGCTCCGGTCCACGATGACCGGGCTTTTGCCCCCCAGCTCCAGCGTCACCGGAGTCAGGTGCTCCGCGGCCCGGCGCAGAACCTCCCGGCCCACCGCCTGGGAGCCGGTGAAAAAGATGCAGTCAAAGCGCTCTCGCAGCAGGCTCTGATTCTCCTCCCGCCCGCCGGTCACGACGGCGCAGAGCTCCGGCGGCAGGGCGCTTGAGAGCATCTCCTGCAAGACTGCGCTGCTGGCGGGGGCGTAGGCGCTGGGCTTGAGCACCACCGTGTTCCCGGCGGCCAGGGCGTCGATCAGCGGCTCCACCGACAGCAGATAGGGGTAGTTCCAGGGGCTCATGATCAGGGCCACGCCGTAGGGCATGGGCCGCACAAAGCTCCGCGCCGCGAAGTTGGTCAGCGGCGTGGGGACCCGCCGATCCCGCGCCCAGCCCCGCAGGTGCCGCGCCACATAGCGCAGCTCGCTCAGGGACAGACCGGTCTCGCACATGAAGCCCTCCAGCGCACACTTGCCCAGGTCGGCCCGCAGCGCCTCCTGCACCCGGTCCTGATACGCGGTCATGGCCTCCCCCAGCCGCCGCAGCGTGTCCAGCCGTGCCGACACCGGCAAGGTCGCCCCGCTTGCAAAATAGCGCCGCTGGCGCTCAATGATGGATTGGATCTCCTGTTCCTTCATGTCAATGCTCCTTCCCGTCCAGGTGTTCCGCCGCCGCGGCGTAAATCTGCCGCAGCTCCCGTGCGTCCATCAAACGCGGCACCGGGTAAAGCGGGTTGCCCTCCCGGTCGGCGCGGCGGGACAGCATCTCAATGTCCCCGGCGCGGATGTCGCGCAGCTTCTCCGGGATACCCAGGTTCCGGTTCATCTCCTCCAGGCGGCAGATGAAGCGCTCGGCGGCCACGGCGGGTTCCGTCTCCGCGTCCGCCAGTCCGATGGCCACGGCCAGCTCCTTCAGCGGCCGGTACACCCGCGCCCCGTAGGCCCGGAGGACGTAGGGCAGCAGCACGGAGTTGGCCAGGCCGTGGGGCGTGTCGTACCAGCCGCCCAGGGAGTGGGCCACGGCGTGGACATAGCCCACATAGGAGCGGGTGAAGCTCATCCCGGCCAGGTAGGCCGCCCGCAGCATCCGCCCCCGCGCCTCCAGATCCCGCCCATCCCGGTAGGCCCGCTCCAGGTTGGCGTGGATCAGCCGCACCGCCTCCACCGACCAGGCGCGGGTCTGCTTCGTGGTGCTCCGCCCGATGTAGGCCTCCACCGCGTGGGTCATGGCGTCCATGCCCGTGGTGGCGGTGTAGAACGGCGGCAGTCCCAGGGTCAGCGCCGGGTCCAGCACCGCGTAGTCGGGGATCAGGGAGAAGTCGTTCATCACGAACTTGTGCCGCGTCTCCCCGTCCACGAGCACCGCCGCCACCGTGGCCTCGCTGCCGGTCCCGGCGGTGGTGGGGACGGCGAAGAGGGGCGGGCCCTTCCTCCAGATGCGCAGGTTCCCGGCCATGCCCTTGACGCTGCGCTTCGGCCAGGCCAGCCGGGCGCGGAGGGCCTTGGCGCAGTCGATGGAGGAGCCGCCGCCCAGGGCGACGATGGCCCCGCAGTTCCCCGCCCGGTAGGCCGCCAGCGCCGCCTCCACGTTGGCGATGGTGGGGTTCGCCGCCGTGCCGTCATAGGCGCTGCAAGCCAGCCCGGCCCGGGCCATCGCCTGCTCCAGCGGGACCGTCATCCCCAGCGCCCGCAGCCCGCCGTCCGTCACCACCAGCGCGGCGGAGACCCCCAGCTCCCGGAGTTTTTGGGGGATGCGCTCCACCGAGGGCAGCGGCTCCGGCTCCCGGTAGGGCAAGATCGGCATCGCGGCGCGAAAGCCGAACTGATACACGCGGCAAAAGGCCGCTTTGAACACATTCATGTGCTTTTGTCCTTTCCCAGCAAAAAATCGCCCCCATTGTAGCCCACCGTTCCCGAAAGCGCAAACCTTTTCTCGCGCCGGACCGCTCTACTCCCCCGGACCGGGCCGCTCTACGAATCGTGGAGTCCGCGGGCGCGGGTGGGGAATGTTCGGGAAGGCCGCCGAATAGACATGAAAGAGAGCGTTTATTTGGAGGTGGAAGGCAATGCTGACAACGGCGTTCCTGTTTTTGCTGTCGGGCCTTTTCCTCTCCCTGCGGCTGGGAGAGGGCAGCGGCTCCTTCCCCCGCCCGCTGGGCGCGGAGGAGGAACGGCAGGCGGTGGAGGCCTGGACAGAGCGGGGCGAGCTGGAGGCGCGGAACCTGCTGGTGGAGCACAATCTGCGGCTGGTGGCGCACATTATGAAAAAGTACTACGCCGTCACCGGCGATCAGGAGGACCTGATCAGCATCGGCACCATCGGCCTCATCAAAGGCGTCAGCACCTACCGCCCGGACAAGAAGGTCAGGCTGGCCACTTACGCCTCGCGGTGCATCGAGAACGAAATTTTAATGTATCTGCGCTCCCGACGCAAAACCGCCGGGGACGTGAGCCTCAGCGACGACGTGGAGCCGGACGGGGACGGGGGCGGGCTGTCGCTGCTGGACACGCTGGCGGAGGACTGCGACCTGCTGGAGCAGATCAGCCGCCGGGAGCTGCAGCGCCAGGCCCTGGAGCTGGTGGAGACGCGGCTCTCCCCCAGGGAAGCGGAGGTCATCCGCCTGCGCTACGGCCTGGGGGGACGGGAACCGCTGACCCAGCGGGAGACGGCGGCGCGCTGCGGGATCAGCCGAAGCTATATCTCCCGCATCGAGAAGCGGGCACTGGAAAAGCTGCGGGCGGAGATGGAGTAAGGGGACGGGCGGGAAAAGGAAGCGGAGCGGCTCCCCGCGTGGGCGGGGGGGCGCTCCGGTACGTTTGCTGTATCGGCAAAATAAAAACGTTCAAAAGGGGTTTGTCAAGTAAAATGTGTAAGTAATTATCTGAAGATGACCGTTTTCTACGATTTTCCGCCTGGAGGGAGGGGCGAAGCCCCGACCGGAGGGCGGAAAATCGCGGCGGTCGCCCTGGGGTGCCTTGGTTAGAATTTCTCGTAGGCCCAAGCCCAGGACCGCTGGAGATTCCCCGGTGCCCCGCGCTCGCGTCCGACAAGATACCCCCCACAACACAAAACCGCAAGGCCCGGAGAACGGGTCTTGCGGCCTTTTCATACATTCCCAACACAATTCGCGGGCCGTTTCACAGGGACAACGGAGCGAAGCGTCACCCGCCACCGGGTTTGCGCGGCCCCGCCTTGCTTACGGCCTTGCCGTGACGCGGGACTTGATCGGGTCGGTTCCGTTGCGGAGGCAGAACAGGGACGCGCTGGCTGCGCCCTCGGCGTCGGCGGTGAGGCTGACGCGCTGGGGGGAGGTGATCTCCTTGCTTGCCAGGTCCAGCATCCTGCCGTTTTCGTCGTAGACCGCCAGCAGCACGGTGTAGCGCGTCCAGTAGGTCTCGTCCTCCTCGAACTGGTTCCGGCGCAGCTCGTCGCCGCTGACCAGGGCCTCCACCGTCACGCTGCCGTCCACGGCGCCGTCGGCGGGCCAGGTGAAGTCCACGCTCTCGCCGTAAATCGCGGTATAGTCCTTCTCCAGCACCTTGTACGGGGAGAAGACCCGGACCGTGGTGCCCCAATACATGCCGTAGGTTTTCAGGGCCTCCGTGACGCGCCAGATCCCGTTCTGCTCAGAGACCGTGTAGTTCGATCCCCTGCCGCTGCTGTAATAGGCCAGGTAATTGGTTGCGCAGCCGTAGATCTGCGGATAGGTGGTAGCCGTCGCGTAGCGGGGGTTCACGACGGTGAAGGTGACGACGGTTTTGCCGTATTCGTCCACCCGCAGCCCGGAGGCGCTGGCAAAGACCTCCCCCGCGTCTTCCGCCTCAAAGCAGTGCAGGGAATAGTCTTGGTAGTCCGTGGGCAGGTTAAAGCCGGAGAAGGCCACGTCAAAGCTGGACATGACGCCCGCTTTGTCCGTCTCGTAATCCTGGACCCAGCAGGTGCAGATCAGCGGCGCGGGCTGTTCGTACCAGTGATCTGGCTCATCCCAGGAGTACTGATCCCAGTCGAACGGCAACCGTGCGGCGCTGTAGTCGGCCACCTGATAGGCCGGGAGGGTGTACAGCGGGGCGTCGCGGTACACGATGCCGATGTAGCCGTCGGCATCGGGCTTGGCGATCACGCCGCGATAGAAATACAGCGTCCCCAGCCCGTCGCCGTAGGTGTTCAGGGTGAAGGGCTCCATCAGCTCCGTGCCGCAGACTCGGAGCTGCGTCACGTCCAGCGCCTCCGTGCCGTAGAGATAGATCTCATGCAGCGTATCGCCGGTCTCCGCGCTGAAGAAATACGCCGGGCACATGCCCATCACGTAGTCCATATCCGACCACAGTGGCATGCCCAGGCCCATGTACAGACCCAGGTGGGGCTCCGGGGGATAGTCGGAATAGTCGCCGGAAAACACGGGGGCGCCTTCGATGTACGTGGCCCCGGCGTTCGTCACGTTGATCGCCTCCAGGCCGCTCTCCATGGTGCCGGAATAGATCGAGGGAAGCTGTACAAAGCCGTACTGCTCATAGCGCCAGTCCCGATCTTCCTCCGGCACATAGTAGTAGCTCAGGCTGCCGTTGATGTAAAGGTTCGGCCAGGCGGAAAGCATTTCCGCGGACATCCCGCCGTCAAAGGAGAAGGTGACGGACAGTCCCCGGTCGTCCCCGCTGACCGCTGTGGCCTTTGCAAGGCAGCCCTCATTCTCCGAATCCCACAGGGCATAGGCCCCCGCCTCTGTCGGCAGGTTGAAGCCCGTCAGCGAGAGCGTCAGCTCCGAAATGACCCCGTCGGACAGCTCCCGATAGCCGGAGACCAGCATCGTCGTGGGCCAGGCGCCCTCCTCGCTGATCTGCGTCATGGTCAGGGTCTGCACATTCTGGTCCTCGTAGCTGACGTAGACCGTACCGCTGCCCTCCAGCGATATCAGTGCGGTATAGACATAGAGTCTGTATTGTCCGGAGCCCAGGACCCGCTCCGCAAAGCTCCAGCCGACGGAGACCGCGCCGGACAGCGTGATGGCGTCGGCGTCCAGCCGCTGCGTGGCGTAAAAGGCGATCTCATAGTAGCCAGGGTCGCAGAAATAGTACTCCCGCACCTGCTCAGGCATGACCGTCGCCGCCTGGAACATGACGCCCGCCTTCCGATAGCGGATGCTGTCGGCCTCGTCGGAAAAGTCCGGGCGGCCCTCCTCGTCCAGCAGGTCCGCGATCATGTCGTCGTAGCGCGCATAGGGGTAGTTCCGGCCCCGCAGGTCGGTGCCCGCGCCGAAAATGTTCATGTGGGTCACCGCGCCCCAGTCCTCCGCCGCCGCGACGGAGACCGTCGGCAGGCACCCCAGACACAGGAGCAGTGCCAGCAGCACACCCGTCAGGCGTTTCCAGTTTCGTCTCATGATGTACCTCCTTCATTGTGTTCTGTTTCCTGTTCCAACCGCTTGTCTTGTGTCCTTGCTCTGAGAATAGCATATCGCCCCGCCGCGTTCCTGTCAAGCGGGATATATGTCAGGACAAGGGGACGGTTCTTTTGTCTTATCATCCGTTCTTACTCTCTTTCGCTCCGTCCACGCATAAAATCTTCCTCCGACCAACAGCTTGCTTATTCAGTGAAATCATTTCTGAACCCTGATACCAAAACAAAAGAACCGCCCCTTTGTCATCACGTGGAGAAAGGGTAATCGAAAATGGAAGACGTTTTGCGTCAAACGCGAATGCAGATGACATTGGCCCAAAAGAAGTTCATCTGCGACGAAGCCGGTATTTCCATCGAAGAACTGAACGCGGCATCGGAAAAACAGCTTGATGAAATCTATGATATGCTCTGCGAGATCGAGATCGAGGAGAGCATCAGCGACTCCGAACTTTCCGACAGGGGGAAGCTGGCGGAGAGCCTCGTGACTCTCATGGGAAACGCGATTGCGGAAGACATGGGAATCCTGGACGAATTCGACGAAGAAGCGGGGAACCAAAGCCAGATGGCGTGACGAACGATGGCGATGCAAAAGAACCTACCCCTTCCGCGCCGCTCCACCCTCCGCTTCTCCCCTTGACACAGCCGCCCCGATATGCTATATCATATACCGGTATCAGGGAGTAGCTGGCGCGGCACGCGCAATGTATTCCGTCAGTACGGGACCAATCCCCGGGATATGTTCGAAGCAGCAAGACTTTTACCGCAGCAGAGATGGCCGCGGTAGAAGTCTTTTTCCGATTCCAGACGGGAGGCTTGCATGAAGATCTTTGCTTTGATTCTGTTCATTCTGATGTACGTCCTGATGGTGGTCTGGCCGAAGTACCGGCCGCTCTGGTCTCTGGGGACGGCCGTGGTGTTTCTGCTGGCCGGGGTGCTGCCGCTGGATGGGCTGGGGTCCGTCATCAACTGGAATGTGCTGATGATGATTGCGGGGACTATGATTATCGTCCATACGTTCATCGCCTCCCAGATGCCGAATTTGCTGGCGGACCTGCTGCTGGAGAAGTCCAAAAACGTCCTCTGGGTCACGATTTTGATGTCCCTGTTCTCCGGGGCCATTTCCGCGCTGATCGACAACGTGGCGACGGTGCTGATGGTGGCCCCGGTGGGGCTGGCGATCTGCCGGAAGCTGAAGCGGAACCCGGTGCCCATGATCCTCTCCATCTCCGTCTCCTCCAATCTGCAGGGCGCGGCCACGCTGGTGGGGGACACCACCTCCATCATGCTGGGCGACTACGCCAACATGAACTTTATGGACTTTTTCTGGATGCAGGGGCGGCCCGGCATTTTCTTCGCCGTGGAGCTGGGGGCAGTGGCCACGGTGCCGGTGATGATGCTGCTGTTCCGCCGGGACAAGGAGCCGGTGGCCGCCACGGAGCGCGCCGTCGTCACCCACTACACGCCCACGGTGATGCTGCTGCTGATGGTGGCGGCGCTGATCGCGGCCTCCTTCCTCCCCGACGCCCCGGCCATCCTCAACGGGGCGATCTGCTGCGTCCTGGCTCTGGTCACCCTGGTCCTGAGCGTGCTGCGCACCAGGCGTCTGGACGACGCGAAAGACGCCCTCCGGCACCTGGACTTTGAGACCCTGGGCCTGCTCCTAGGCCTGTTCCTGGTCATCGGCGGACTGAATCAGGTGGGGATCATCGACGACGTGGCGCAGCTGATCGTCCGCTTCGGCGGGGAGAATCTGTTCGTGCTGTACACCATCATCGTCTGGGGCTCGGTCCTGATCTCCGCCTTCGTGGACAACATCCCCTATGTGGCCACCATGCTCCCGGTGCTGACCACCGTGACGGCCAGCCTGGGCATGGAGCCGTATCTGCTCTATTTCGGCCTCCTGTCCGGCGCGACCCTGGGCGGCAACATCACCCCCATCGGGGCCTCGGCCAACATCACGGCGGTGGGCCTGCTGCGGCGGGAAGGGCATTCCGTCTCCTTCCGGGAATTCATGAAGATCGGCGTCCCCTACACCCTCGCAGCGGTGCTGGTGGGGTATCTGTTCCTCTGGTTCGTCTGGGCGTGAGGGAGGACACGGGGACGGTTCTTTTGTCTTAGCATCCGTTCTTGCGCTCTTTCACTCCGTCCCCGGATCGTGTCATCCTCCGATCAACCGCGGCTCGTGTAGGGGCTGGCGTCCTCGACAGCCCGGCAGCAACCGCCAAAAACCAGGCACCACGTCCGGTGAATCCGTATCATCCACCTGTAGGGCGCGCCGTCCCCGGCGCGCCGCGCAGCAATGCCTGCGTCCTCCGCAACTTCGGGCGAATCTGCAAGCGGTTCCCCGTAGGGAAAGGGCTTACCCCTTCCGGCAGGGAATGCCCCGATACCCGACAACCCCGGGCGAATCCGCAAACGTGTAGCGAATTCGCCCGGGGTTCCCCGTGTCGCACCGTGTGCTGCGCGGAAAGGGCAAGCCCTTTCCCTACAATGGGAAGGCTGCGGATTCGCCGGACGATTTCATGTGGGAAAAACCTGCTGCGGGACGTCGAGGACGCCGTCCCCTACAAAGAAATGCTGCGAATTCGCCGAACGTAGCGTTCGTCCAAGGCGCCCTCACCCCTTCCCTCCCCCAGCGGGGGAGGGTGTCGCCCACAAGGGC
>JAFXXH010000020.1 GCA_017542425.1 Oscillospiraceae bacterium
GCATCAACCAGAAGATTAAAACGCTCCGGCGACACGGGTACGGCTATCCCGATGACGAGTATTTCTTCCTGAAGCTATTCGACGCCAGCCGCACAACCTACGACCGCAACCCGAAATCCCATAGAATTTGTGATTGAGCCTCCTATTATTGAATATGAGTTGTATCAGTCACTCTTAAATGATCTTGAAGACAGAACCATTATAATTATTTCGCATAGGCTTACATTTTCATATAAAATGGATTTGATTTTGTGCTTTAATGAGGGAAAACTCGTTGAGGTAGGTAAGCATAATGATTTAATAAAAAATGGTGGCCTTTACTCTGAAATGTATCACCTAAGCGCAGAGAAATATTCGATTGATCCATAAACAAAAAGGAGGTTTTTTCAAATGAGTTTTTTCGAATTCTTCATTTTTCCTGAAGCTGTTTTTACTACAGGGATTATTATTTTCTTCTTGCTCCACATCAGTAGTGAAAAGCTAAAAAATAATATAGTAGAGGTTCAAATTGGAAGATATGATAAAGAGTACTTCGCGAAGCTGTCTCCCTTTGGGCGAAAGAAGGTTAGGTATATTGTTTTATGTGGCACAATAGTAATTACTATTTTAACATGCCTTATCTCATTGGTCTTTATTAAAGTAGTTTCGTGTACAGTAGTTTCCTTTTTGCTCTGCCTTGCTTTACAAATCGCAACGCTCTTTCTAATTGGTATTCCTTTATATCGAAAGATTCAAAATGTGGATGACTAAAAAGGAGTGTTTTCTATACAGCTGTTTAGTTGAAAAAACTCAGTTCCGACAAGAGTGTTCCAGCTTAAAAAGAAATTATTTATTGACCAGTCAATCAACAGATGAGCTGGTCAATAATAAAAATGTGAAAAAGCAATCTTTCCCTTTATCTCTCCCACTGCTTTCTTTCCTTATTATCAGCTTTCTTGGGCTGGTGCTTGCTGTTCTCGATTATTACGCGGACAGATTGACGCGGTTGGTGTCCCCATCTCTCACCCAAAAACCTCGTTAATTGTTCTTTCGCCTTTCTCATGCTCTCCGGATCATACTTGACACCATGTCAGCGGGGACGGTTCTGATTGACAACTTTTACATTCTTCAGAAACGAAGAAAGTTGTCAGCAAGAACCGTCCCCGTTGACATTTTTCCGCAAAATGCCAGTCAATGCGTCTGCGGATTCGCCGGATCTTTCTGTTCGTCCGCCCTCACCCATTCCCTCCCCCAGCGGGGGAGGGTGCCGCCCACAAGGGCGGCAGGAGAGGGAGAACGTGACGGGACCTCGATGTGGAAATGACCGCAACTGTTGGGGTATGCGAACGATTGTACCGTCTGCTGGCAGTCACGCTCTCCCTCTTCCGTCATCCGCCTCGTGGGGGATCGGCGGATGCCACCTTCCCCCGCTGGGGGAAGGAAAGAGCGGCTGCGGATTCGCCGAAACGCTTTCATGTGGGAAGGTGCTGCTGCGGAACGCCGGGGACGGCATTCCCTACAAAGCGTTGTTTTCCTGCGTCGATGGGGGCGGTAAAGCAGACGGGACGAAAAGAACGCAACGGCTCATGTAGGAGCCGACGTCAGCCCATGGCCGGGGGGGGGCAGCACACGGCAAAGATTTGATCCCGCCTTCGGCGAATTCGCACACACCCGGTAGGGAACGCCGTCCCCGGCGTTCCGTGCAGCAGCCGCCAAAAACCACGCACCACGTCGGGCGAATCCGCAGCCCCCCGTAGGGCGCGCCGACCCCGGCGCGCCGCGCAGCAGTACCCGCGTTTCCTGCAACTTCGGGCGAATTCGCAAACGCCACCCCGTAGGGAAGGGGCTTGCCCCTTCCGGCAGGAAATGCACCGATATCCGCCCACCTTGGGCGAATCCGCAACCTTGTAGCGCATTCGCCGGGGCTTTCCCGTGTCGGACCGTGTGCTGCGCGGAAAGGGCAAGCCCTTTCCCTACAATGAGGCGGCTGCGGATTCGCCGGACGTGGCAGATTGTCTTTGGCGGCTGCTGCGGGACGTCGAGGACGCCGTCCCCTACAATAAAATGCTGCGATTTCGCCCGAAGGGTTTCATGTAGGAAGATTCTGCTGCCGGGACCGGCCGCGGGCTGGACGCCGTCGCCTACAGAGGGCGGCGCAATTTGTCACCGGGAACGGATCTGATCCCCAACTTTTCATCCCTCAGCAGCAAAAAAGTTGCCAGCGAGAACCTCCCGCTGACAACTTTTTTCACTTTTCATTTCCCCCCGTCAGAACGCCACGCTGACGAAATCCAGGCCCGGCACCTCCAGGGCGGGCAGTTCTCCCAGCCTGGCGGCTTCCTTCCGGTTCAGGCCCAGCATCCAGTCTTTTTGCGGCGTGAAGCTGGCCGGGTCTGCGCCGCGGTTGACGGCGGTGAGGACCGCGTGCTTGCCGCTCCAGCGCAGGATCAGCAGGGTGTTGGCGTAACTGCCGAAGGCCGCGTCGCCCTGGCGCAGGGCTTTGGACTCCGCCCGCCGGGCCGCCAGCTCCGCGTAGAAGTCCCGCAGGCTGTCGCCCTCTTCCGCTTGCCGGTAGGGGGCGCGGCAGAAGGGGTCGCGCAGGCCCTCCATGCCCTCTTCGTCGCCGTAGTAGACGGCGGGCATGCCCGGCAGGGTGAACTGGATGGCGGCGGCCAGGCGCTGGAGGCGGCGGCCCCAGTCCCGCTGGGCCGCATCCAGATGGAAGTCCGCCCGGGCCTGGGGACTCATGCCCGCGCCGTCCACGCCGCTGCCCAGGACGCTGCGAAGGCGGGCGGTGTCGTGGCTGCCCAGCAGGTTCATCAGGCAGCGGTACATGGGGGCGGGATAGTTCAGCTTCTGCTCCAGCAGGAAGTCCCGGAGCTGCTCGGCCCGGCTGCGCTCCAGCAGGAAATCCAGCACCGCCGTGCGCAAGGGGTAGTTCATCACGCTGTCCAGGCCCCGGCCCAGGGCGTAAGTGCGCTGGACGCCGTAGCTCACCTTGTCCGTGGCGTCCTCCCAGACCTCGCCCAGCAGCAGGGCCTGGGGGTCCTCGGCCTTGAGGCTCTCGCGCATCTGCTCGATGGTCTCATCCGGCAGCTCGTCGGCCACGTCCAGCCGCCAGCCCCCGGCCCCGGCCCGCAGCCAGCGGCGCAGGACGGACTGCTTGCCCTGGATGACGAAGTCCTGCCAGCTCGCGTCCCCCTCGTTCACCTCGGGCAGAGAGCGGAAGTTCCACCAGCAGCGGTAGTCGTCGGGGAAGGCGCGGAAGTCATACCAGCTAAAATACGGGCTCTCCTGGCTCTGGTACGCGCCCAGGCCGGGATAGCGGCCATAGCGGTTGAAGTAGACGCTGTCGGCCCCGGTGTGGGAGAAGACGCCATCCAGCACGACGCGGATGCCCAGTTCCTCCGCCGCGGCGCACAGGGCGCGGAAGTCCTCCGCCGTGCCCAGCATGGGGTCGATTTTGTGATAGTCCCCGGTGTTGTAGCGGTGGTTGGAGCTGGACTCGAAGATGGGGTTACAGTAGATGCAGCCCACCCCCAGGGCTTTCAGCTCCGGCAGCCGCTGGATGATCCCCTGGAGAGTGCCGCCGTAGAAGTCGTTGGGGATATACTTCGGCTCCCCCTCCCCGGCGGTATATTTGACCGGCTCGTCCCAGCGCCTGTGCGTCTCGATGCGGCGGCCCCGTCTCCGGTGGCTGCGGACGCCGCGCTGGAAGCTGTCGCCGCCGGGGGCGTAGCGGTCGGGGAAGATCTGGTACAGCACCGTGCCCTCGGCCCAGTCCGGGGTGGCGAAAGCCCCGTCGTAGACCGTGATGCGCCAGGGCCGGGCCTCGCCGCTGACCAGGCCGTCCCGGCCAAAGGCCAGCGCGCCGGGCAGGCGGAAGGCATAGTAGACCAGCCCCGGCTCCGGGGGGGCGGTGATCCGGGCGGACAGCAGCCCGTCGGAATCCCGGCGCATGGGGTACAGCTTGCCGTTCACGGCCAGCTCCGCCTCCACATAGTCCGGGGCCTGGAGCCGCAGCGTCACCCGCTGGCCGCATTTCACCGCCCCGAAGGGGCTGCGGTACAGGTTGTCATAGGGCAGGTGCAACAGCTTTGCCGCCCCGTCCGGGAGGATGGAGACGAAGAGCAGCCCGTACTCCACCGCGCAGGGACGCAGGGACAGGTCTTTCGTCATGGCCTGGCGGATCAGGCCCGCCATGGCCGCCTTGTCATAATAGGTGTCCAGCGCGGCGTGGACCGTGGCCAGCATGGTCCAGGGGCTGTAGCCCCGGAAGGAGAAGCCGTCCCCCTCCCCGGTGAAGCGGTTGTAGGGGCGCACGGTGTCCCGCAGGCCGCCTACCTCGTGGACGATGGGCAGGGTGCCGTAGCGCTGGGCGATGAGCTGACTGAGGCCGCAGGGCTCGAAGGCCGAGGGCATCAGCAGGAAGTCCGCGCCCGCATAGATGCGGCGGGACAGGGGCTCGCTGTAGCCGATCCAAGCGCAGATCCGGCCCCGGTAGCGGGCTTCAAAGTCCCGCATGGCGTCCTGATAGGCCGCGTCGCCGCTGCCCAGCAGCACGAAGGCCACGTCCCGCTCCATCAGCGCGTCCAGGGCGGAGAGCACCAGGTCGAAGCCCTTCTGGGCCGTCATGCGGGTCACCATGGCGACAATGGGGGTGTCCGGGCCGATCTGCAAGCCCAGCTCGGCGATCAGGGCCTCCTTGCAGCGGCGCTTGTCCCCCGTGTCCGATGCGTCGTAGTGGAAGGGGAGGGCCGGGTCGGCGGCGGGGTCAAAGCCGACGGTGTCCAGGCCGTTCAGGATGCCGCTCACGTCGCCGCCCCTGGCCCGGAGCACGCCGTCCAGGCCCTCCCCGAAGTCGGGGCGGCGGATCTCGTCGGCGTAGCTGGGGCTGACGGTGTTCACCCGGTCGGCGAAGAGGCAGCCGGCTTTCAGCAGGTTGCCGTAGTCCCGGTGGCCCAGGCCGTCCAGGGCGAACCAGCGGTTGTCGATGCCGAAGAGGTCCCGGGCCGCGTCGAAGCTGAGCCAGCCCTGGAAGGCCAGGTTGTGGATGGTCAGCACGGTTTTCAGCGCCCCCTGGGGCCGGAATTGGTACTGGGTTTTCAGCAGGAAGGGCAGGGCCGCCGTGTGCCAGTCGTTGCAGTGCAGCACCTCCGGCCGGAAGTCCAGCAGGGGAATCAGCTCCAGCACCGCCCGCTGGAAAAAGGCGTACTGCTCCACCTCGGCGCTGCCGCCCCGATAGATGGCGTCGCCGAAATAGTATTCGCTGTCCACCAGGTAGACGGTCAGGCCGTCCAGCTCCAGCTTCTCCAGCCCGGCGTACTCGTGCCGCCAGCCCAGGTCCACATAGATGTGGGCCATGTGCTGCACCCGGTCGGCGTATTTCTCCTTGACACAGCGGTGATAGGGCGTGATGACCCTGGTCTCAAAGCCCTGATCGGCCAGGGCCCGGGGCAGGCCCCCCGCCATGTCCGCCAGGCCCCCGGTCTTGCTCAGCGGGGCGCACTCCGCCGCCGCCAGCAGCACGGCAGGCAGGGTCTCCCGCCCTTTCAGCAGCAGCAGTTCCGTCAGACGCGCATCGGTGTTTGCCATAAAAGATACGACCCCCAATTTTATATCGTCTCCAGCCGTTTGGGAACGACGGGGCGCTCCTTCGGCAGTTCTTTCTGGTAGGAATAGAAGGTGCAGCTCAGCGGCGGCAGCTTCAGCAGCGCGGAGTGGGGATGGCCCAGGAAGGGTTCATGTTCGCTGGCCACGACCCAGCCCTCCGGCAGGGCCCCGGTGCCGCCAAAGGCCGCGTCGTCGCTGCACAGGATCTTGCTCAGGGTGCCGGGGGCGGGCAGGGCCGCCCGCAGCTCCCAGGGCACGGGCGTGAAGTTGCAGGCGCAGACGACGCCCCGGCCCTCGCCGTCCGTGCGGAGGAAGGCGATGGAGGAGCGGTCCGCGTCGTCCACGTTCAGCCACTGGAAGCCCTCCCAGCTGTCGTCCCGCTGCCAGAGGGCGGGCTCGTTCTTATAGAAGTGGTTCAGGGCGCGGGTCCAGGTTTGCAGCTCGTGGTGGCGCTGATAGTCCAGCAGAAACCAGTCCAGGGGCCGCCGGAAGTCCCACTCGATGAACTGCCCGAACTCCCCGCCCATGAACAGCAGCTTCTTCCCCGGATGGCCTATGATATATCCGTAGAGGGCGCGGAGGTTGGCGAATTTCTGGTCATAGTCCCCGGGCATTTTGTCCAGCATACTGCGCTTGCCGTGGACCACCTCGTCATGGCTGAACGAGAGGATGAAGTGCTCGGAAAAAGCGTAGAACATGGAGAAGGTCAGCTTGTTGTGGCTGCCCTTGCGCCAGAGGGGGTCCAGCTCCATGTAGTCCAGGGTATCGTGCATGAAGCCCATGTCCCATTTAAATGTGAAGCCCAAACCGCCCTGCTCCGCCGGGGCGGAGACCCCCGCGTAGGCTGTGCTCTCCTCGGCGATGGTGACGGCCCCCCGGGCTTTCGCCAGGGCGTTGACCTCCCGCAGCAGCTCTACCGCGCCCAGGTCGATGTCCCCGCCGTAGCGGTTGCGCCGGAAATTGCTGCCCCGGCCATAGCCCAGGTACAGCATACTGCTCACCGCGTCCACCCGCAGCCCGTCGATGTGGTAGCGGTCCAGGAACAAGGCCGCGGAGGATTTCAGGAAGCTGCGGACGACGGGGCTTTCGTAGTCGAAGATCAGGGTCCCCCAGTCGGGATGGGAGGCCATCCAGGGGTCTTGCCGTTCATAGGTGGCGGTGCCGTCGAAGTAGGAAAGGCCGAAGGCGTCCCGGGGGAAGTGGGCGGGCACCCAGTCCATGAGAACGCCGATCCCCCGGCGGTGCAGGGTGTCCACCAGATACATGAAGTCCTGGGGCGTGCCGTAGCGGCTGGTGGGGGCGAAATAGCCCGTCACCTGATAGCCCCAGCTGGGCTCGTAGGGGTACTCCGTCAGGGGGAGCAGCTCCACATGGGTGTAGCCCAGCTCCGCGCAGTAGTCGGCCAGGGCCTGGGCCGTGTCCCGGTAGCTGGGGAAGCGTCCCCCCTCCGCCGGGCCGCGCCAGGAGCCTAAGTGGACCTCATAGATGTTCATGGGGCTGGCCACAGGGTCCCGGCTCCGCCGGTGGCGCAGATAAGCCGCGTCGCCCCAGGCATAGCCGCGGCAGTCCCAGACCCGGCTCCCGTTGGCCGGGGCGGTCTCGCAGTGGGCGGCAAAGGGGTCGGCCTTGTCCACCGTGTGCCCGTTCCGGTCCACCACGGCGTATTTGTAGATCTGCCCCTGGGTGACGCCCTCCGTCACCACGGTCCAGGCCCCGCAGTCCAGCCGCTGCATGGGAATGCCGTTCCAGCCGCTGAAATCCCCCTTGAGCCAGACCATGGCGGCGTTGGGCGCCCAGACCGTAAAGCGCCAGCGCCCCCCCGGCAGCGGCTGCGCCCCGAAGACCCGATAGGCGTCCTCGCTCTCCCCGCGGCAAAACCGCTCCAGCGCCAGGGAGTCGATCTCAGGATAGTCAAGCATAACGGCACCTCCGAACTCTGTTTCTTCCCCTTATCATACCGTATCCAGGCCGCGACTGCAAGAGCAGATTGACGGAGAAGGGGAGATTTTCGGGGGGATTTTGGGGCGGGTTGTACAAAGGGGGTGGGGGAGATCATAGGAGGGGCTGCGGCAAAGCGGAGGGGGCAAGCCCAGGCCGCGCCAAAAGAAAGCTGTCATTGCGAGGCCCCAAGGGGCCGTGGCAATCCCCCCCGGTGTTTGCAGACACCGGGGGGATTGCCACGACCAGTCTGGGGACCGGTCTCGGAATGACAGCTTGTTTTTATGGATAGTGGGGCTTGTTTCAGTTGAAAACGAGGTCCAGAATCCACCGGACCCTGCGGGCCCTGTCCGCGTCGTCTTTGTGATGCGGATACTTTTCCCAGAGCGCCAGCGCCTCCCGGTAGCGCTCCTCCGCCTCCGGCAGTCGGTTCATGGTGTAGAGCAGATTGCCCAGATTGTTGCAGCTCATGGCCAGGTCCGGCTCGTATGCCGCCGGATTCGCCTCCGCCAGGCGGCGCCGGATCGCCAGCGCCTCCCGGTAGCGCTCCTCCGCCTCCGGCAGTCGGTTCGTGGCGCGGAGCAGATT
This sequence comes from Oscillospiraceae bacterium, assembly GCA_017542425.1. Taxonomy (GTDB): domain Bacteria; phylum Bacillota; class Clostridia; order Oscillospirales; family Oscillospiraceae; genus RGIG7114. The sequence goes on from JAFXXH010000020.1 coordinate 8,119, forward strand.
GCCCAGATTGTTGCAGCTCGCGGCCAGGTCCGGCTCGTATGCCGCCGGATTCGCCTCCGCCAGGCGGCGGTA
>JAFXXH010000021.1 GCA_017542425.1 Oscillospiraceae bacterium
CCCCGTCCTGGAGCGGGAAAGCGCCGTCCGTCAGGACAGTTCCGCCCGGTCCGCGGCGGGGAGGTCGTTTTCCACGTTGTCCCGGGCGAGATCCGTGTCGAGGATGGGATAGATCTCCGCTGGGATGGGGCGCTCTGCATGGAACAGCTTCCGGTCCGCCACGGGGCTTTCCGCCGGGAGCGGGGTGGCAGTTTGCTTGCTGCGTTTTGCCTTCCCCTGCAGTTCCGGCACCGGGGCCGTCTGGTTCCGGGGCCGGGTATGGGTCCGCTCGGGACGCTTCATGCCTTGCTTTGCCATCATCCCACCTCGTCTCCCTGCCGTCCGTCCGCCAGCTCGGCCACCAGCCGCTGCATCTCCGACTTGGACTGCACGCCGTGGACCCGACGCAGCAGCTTCTCCTTCTCGGTCTGCGTCAGCTTCTCATACCCTTGCATGGCCGTGGGGGTTTGCATCAGCGCCATGCCGAAGCCCATGGGCAGCGGTCTCTCTTTCAAAAAGCATCACCTCAGAGACAGTGTCCCTGGGGGGATGCGCTTTTATTCAGCAGCCGCAGGTTTTTTGGATCAGGCCGCAGGCGATTCGCTCTCCGGCGTTTCCGGCGGGCTGGGAGGTGAAATCGTCCGGGCGCTCATGGATGACGACGGCGCGTCCGAGGATCTCCCCGACGGTGAAGCGGTCCGTCAAAAACGCCTGCAGGGCGTAACCGCCGTTTGAGAACAGCGGGGGCAAATCGCCCGCGTGCGCGGGGTGCGGGCAGCCCTCGGGGTCGAAATGCCCCTGGGCGGCGGAAAAGGCTTCGTCTGCGCTGCCGGCGCAGGAGCCGCCGCTGTGGATGTGGAAGGCGAAGACCCGGTCGGCGCAGCGACGCGCCCGGTCGGGCAGACCGGACACCTCCGCCAGGACCAGAACCCCCTGGGGCGTCTGATAAAACCGGACGGTCCCGCCCAGCCGGGGCTCGGCGGGGCCGCCGGAGAGCTCCGCCTGGGCGTCCGGACGGCGGCGCAGGATGGGAAGAAAACGCAGGATGGATTGCGGCAAAGACATGGAATCAGAACTCCTTTGCGTGACTTTTGGGGGGGAAGGGCGCGGAAGGGCCTCCCCCTGCCTCAGCCTATGCGTTTTTCCGTTTTCGCGTGCGTTCCCGTCTGCGCCGGTCCCGAGATCAGAGTTCCGAAGCGGTCGAAGCGGGAGCCGTGGCAGGGACAGTCCCAGCTTTTTTCGTCCGGGTTCCATTCCAGCTGGCAGCCCAGATGGGGGCATTGGAGCTCCACGGGATAGAGCGTGCCGTCTTCGTCTTTGTACACACCCAGTTTCTCCCCCTCCAGGAACACGACGCCGCCGTGTCCCGGGGCAAGCTGTCCGGCCGTCTCTGCGGGAATCTGGAACACCCGCTTTGCAAGTCCCTTCACCGCCTGTCCGCTCTCCGCCAGCACGCCGGGGAGCGTTTCCCCGTCGAAGCGGCCGGGGTCAAAGACCTGGGCGCAGGGGTTTTCCCGGCCGCAGATCAGGTCCCGCAGCAGCATGGCGGAGACCATGGAGCCGGTCATGCCCCACTTCTGGAAGCCCGTCGCCACATACCAGTCCGGGCGGCTGGCGGCATATCGCCCGATGTAGGGCACGCCGTCCGGCGTGACGCAGTCCTGGGCCGACCAGTGGGCCGCCTCCCGGCTCTGGGGAAACCACGCCCGCGCCTGGCGGCGCAGCGCGTCATATCTTCCGCCCGCGCTGTTTTCCCCGCAGCGGTGCCCGCCTCCCCCCAGAAGCAGAAGACGGCGCCATGTGCGGAAGGAATACGCCTTTGCCGCGCCGTCGGCGAAGATCCACATCCCGTCCATGGCCGGCGCGTGTTCCAGCGCCAGGACATAGGAGCGCTCCTGATGCATCCGGGCAAAGTACAGCCCGGGGAAGTTCACGAAGGGATAGTGACAGGCAAAGACGATCTTCTCCGCCGTGACCGTGCCGTGCTCCGTGACCAGCCGGTGTTCTTCCGCCTCCTGCACCCGGGTGTGCTCCAGGATGGACAGAGGCTCCGCCATGGCCTTGAGGAATTTCAGCGGGTGGAATTGCGCCTGACGCGCAAAGCGCACCGCTCCGGCGGCGGGGAAGGGAAGCGCCGTCTGCTCCGCAAACGACGCGGGGAGACCCAGTGCCGATGCGCATTCCGCCTCGTCCCGCAGTTCCTCCGCGTCGTCGCCGTAGACAAAGGCGTCCTGCGTCTGGAGATCGCAGTCGATCTCCCGCCGGGCGATCACGCGCCGGAACTCGGCCAGCGCCGCCTCGTTGGCCATGGCATACTGCCGCGCCCGGGCTTCGCCCAGCGTTTTCCACAGCTTTCGGTAGATCATTCCGTGCTGGGACGTGAGCTTTGCCGTGGTGTTCCGCGTCTGTCCCCCGGCGATCCGCTCCGCCTCCAGCACGACGACCTGTTTGCCCGCCTCCTGCAGGGCTGAGGCGATCAGCACACCGGCCATACCCGCCCCGATGACGGCCACCTCTGTCTCCAGATCGCCGGACAGGGCTTTGCGCGCTTCGATCTGACAGGTCTGGGACCAAATCGAGTCCATCGTATTCCCTCCGTTCCAATTCACTGGCAGGAACAGTCGTTCTGGCTGAATATGCCGGACTCCATCTGCCGTTCCACGCGGTGAGCACCTTGTCGTGATCGTATCGCAATGCAGTATGCCCTGTTTGGGGGCCGTGATTCGTGGGCCGTCCATTCCGATTGAAAAACAAGGAAAAGCGCCGCAATGGATGAAAATTACGGCGCTTTCTGGCGTCCTGGAAGGGACTCGAACCCCCGGCCTGCCGCTTAGGAGGCGGCCGCTCTCTCCAACTGAGCTACCAGGACAGATATGAACTTGTGTGGGGGTGGCGGATTGCAAAGGGAACCTGTGCCGTTCGGAGGCGCTTGCGTGTGCCGTGCCGGGGCGAACCGCGCACTTATCTTACCGCAAGCGGGGAGGATTTGCAAGGCTTTTCCGCAGCGCAGGGCGGGATTTCGTGCGCGCTATGCAAAAAATCCCAGAACCCGGGTATCTTTTTGGGGGGTGCCTGAGGGGGCAGGAGTGTGTTGAAAAGAACACCCATGCCGCAAAGCCGCGCACGAATGGCACGAAGAGCAGGAGGGACGTCCATAATTTGAGGACATTTGTTGTTACGTTTGCCGTCTCCATCGAAGCATGAAAGCAGCGCCTTGTAGGGAACGGCGTCCAGCCCGTGGCCGGTTCCGCAGCAGCACCGAAGGTGAGCCGCCACGTCCGGCGAATCCGCAAGCGCCCCTTCCTTCCCCCAGCGGGGGAAGGTGGCATCCGCCGATCCCCCGCGAGGCGGATGACGGAAGAGGGAGAACGTGACCGCTTGCAGACGGTAAAAACGTTTGCATACCCCTCGGTTGCGGTCATTTCCACATGGCGGTCCCGCCGCGTTCTCCCTCTCCTGCCGCCCTTGTGGGCGGCACCCTCCCCCGCTGGGGGAGGGAAGGGGTGAGGGCGCTTTGGATGACCGCCGCATCCGGGGAATCCGCAGCCGTCTATTGTAGGGGGCGGCGTCCTCGACGCCCCGCAGCAACACCAAAGACAAGCTGCTACATCCGGCGAATTCGCAACCGCCCTATTGTTGGGAAAGGGCTTGCCCTTTCCGCGCAGCACATGGCCCGACACGGGAATGCGCTTCACGTTTGCGGATTCGCCAGGGGTCGGCGGACATCCGGGCAGTCCCTGCCGGAAGGGGCAAGCTGTTTAGTGTAGTAACATAGTTTACAGATTGTGCAAGGACATGGTTTACACGTAGATGGTACA
>JAFXXH010000002.1 GCA_017542425.1 Oscillospiraceae bacterium
CGCCAGGGACCGGAGCAGGGCCGCCCGCCGCCGGGCCGGGTCCAGCAAGCCCCTGCCCAGCATGGCCCCCGCCGCCGTCAGCAGCGCCGCCCCGGCCAGCTTCCAGAAGGCGGCGCTCACAGCATCTCCAGCCGGTAGCTGCGCCGGTCCGTGCCGGAGATGACCACGGCCCGGCGGAAGACCCCGGCCTCCAGCAGCTCCCGGTAGCGGGGCATGGCGCGGAGCGCCGCCGCCGAGGCGGCGTGGGCCGTGGCGAAGATGGTCACGCCGCAGCCGGCCACCCGGCGCACGGCCTCCAGATCCGCCGGGTCGCTGATCTCGTCCAGGGCGATGACCTGGGGGTTCATGGCCCGCAGCAGGAGCAGCACCGCCTCCGCCTTGGGCAGGAAGGAGACCACGTCCGTGCTCTCCCCCAGCTCGAACTGGGGCGCACCGCGCCAGACGGCGGCCACCTCCCCCCGCTCGTCCGCCAGGCCCACCCGGCGGCCCCGCCGGGCGCTGCGGCGCACCAGTTCCCGCAGCAGCGTGGTCTTGCCGCCCCCCGGCGGGGAGAGGATCAGCAGGCTCTCGTCCCCCGGCGCGTCCAGCAGCCCCGCCCCCGCCTCCGGGATCTGCCGGGGGATGCGCAGGCAGAGGGAGGACACGGCCTCCACGTCCGCCCGGGCGTCGCCGCAGACCCCCAGGCGCACGCCCCCCTCCGCCCCCAGGAAGCCCCGGCGCAGCTCCTCCCGTACCGCGTGGTAGGAACTGCCCGTGGCCCGGTCCAGCACGCCGCGCAGCTCCGAAGCGTCCACCGGCGCCTCCCGCAGCCGCCGCTCCGCCCCCCGGACCAGCAGCGTGGGGGGCCGTCCCCGCCGCAGGCGAAATTCCTCCCCGGAAGTCTGCACCGGCTCCGGCAGGGCCAAAGCCCGGCGGCGCAGGTCCTCCGGCAGCAGATGCAGCGCCGCGCTCCATCCGTCAGGCATGTCCGCATCCCTCCTTTGCGAACATCCTATGCACGGGTGCCCGGGGGTATGACTGGGGAGGGACCGGGAGCGGGCGATCTCTTCCTTCCCCCAGCGGGAGAAGGTGGCAGCCGCCGATCCCCCGCGAGGCGGATGACGGAGGAGGGAGAACGCGACCGCTTGCAGACGGGAAAATCGTTCGCATACTCCCACAGCTGCGGTCATTTCCACGGCGCGGTCCCGTCACGTTCTCCCTCTCCCGCCGCCCTTGTGGGCGGCACCCTCCCCCGCTGGGGGAGGGAACGGGAGAGGGCGATGCAGCTCCGCCGGAAAACAGAAACGGGCAGGACCCCGCCCCGCAGGCTTTGGCGCAACGGCCTTGCCTGGGGGGAGAAGTCCTGCCTGTTTCTATTTGGTCTTCCGGTCTCGCCCTACACGGGCGCGTCCTCGTTCAGCGGATGGAGAAAAACGCCTCCATGCCCGGATACACCGGCACGTCGAAGAGCTCGTCCTCGATGCGCAGGAGCTGGTTGTACTTGGCCACCCGGTCGGTGCGGCTGGGGGCGCCGGTCTTGATCTGGCCCGCGTTCACCGCCACGGAGATGTCCGCGATGGTGGTGTCCTCGGTCTCGCCGCTGCGGTGGCTGACCACGGCGGTGTAGCCGGCGCGGTGTGCCATTTGGATGGCGTCCAGGGTCTCGGTCAGGGTACCGATCTGGTTGACCTTGATGAGGATGGAGTTGGCCACGCCCAGGGAGATGCCCTTCTTGAGCCGCTGGGTGTTGGTGACGAAGAGGTCGTCGCCGACCAGCTGGATTTTGCCGCCCAGGGCGTCGGTGAGCTTCTTCCAGCCCTCCCAGTCCTCCTCGGCCATGCCGTCTTCCAGGGAGATGATGGGGTACTTCTCGGCAAAGTCCACCCACATGGCCACCAGCTCGTCCCGGCTCAGGGCGCGGCCCGTCTTGGGCTGGACGTAGCAGCCGCGTTCTTCATTCCACCACTCGCTGGCGGCGGCGTCGATGGCGATGCGGAAGTCCTCGCCGGGCTTGTAACCGGCCTCCTCAATGGCCTGGACGATGACCCGCAGGGCGTCCTCGTCCGCGCCCAGGTTGGGGGCGTAGCCGCCCTCGTCGCCGACCCCGGCGGCGGGGGTGCCGTTGGCCTTGAGGGTCTTCTTGAGCTGGTGGAAGACCTCGGCGCAGCGGCGCAGGGCCTCCCGGAAGCTGGGGGCGGAGACCGGCATGATCATGAACTCCTGGATCTCCACGTTGTTGGTGGCGTGGGCTCCGCCGTTCAGGATGTTCATCATGGGCACGGGCAGGGTCTTGGCGTTGCAGCCGCCGATATAGTTATAAAGCCCCACGCCGGTGGCCTCCGCCGCCGCCTTGGCACAGGCCAGGGACACGCCAAGAATGGCGTTGGCCCCCAGGCGGGTCTTGTTGGGGGTGCCGTCCAGCTCGATGAGCAGGCGGTCCACGCCCGGCTGGTCCAGGGCGTTCAGGCCCAGCAGCGCCTCGGCGATCTCACCGTTGACGTGCTCCACGGCCTGCTCCACGCCCTTGCCCAGGTAGCGCCCCGGGTCGCCGTCCCGCAGCTCGCAGGCCTCGTACATGCCGGTGCTGGCCCCGGAGGGCACGGCGGCGCGGCCCACGGTGCCGTCGTCCAGGGTCACCTCCACCTCCACGGTGGGGTTGCCACGGGAGTCCAGAATCTCCCGGCCCATGACTTCCACGATCTCATAATACTGCTTCATGCCTTGTTCTCCTTCCGCTTGAAAGCTCATTTCAATCCTGTACGATCAGGTTCTCACCTGTCATTTCCTTCGGTTTGTCCCGCCCCATCAGGGCCAGGAGCGTGGGGGCCAGGTCCGCCAGGCGGCCCGGGCGCAGCACCGTCCCCTCCGGCGCGCCCACGGCGATGAGGGGCACCGGGTTGGTGGTGTGGGCGGTGTGGGGCTCCCCGTCGGGGGCGCGCATACAGTCGGCGTTGCCGTGGTCGGCGGTGACCAGGGCGCAGCCGCCCATGTCCCGCACGGCCCGGACGATGTTCCCCACGCATTCGTCCACCGTCTCCACCGCGGCAATGGCGGCGGGCAGGACCCCGGTGTGGCCCACCATGTCGCAGTTGGCCAGGTTGCAGACCACCAGGGCATAGTCCCCGCTGCGGATGCGCCGGCAGCACTCGTCTGTCACGGGCCGGGCGCTCATCTCCGGGATCAGGTCATAGGTGGGAAAGTCCTTGGGGCTGGGCACCAGCACCCGGTCCTCGCCGGGGTAGACCCGCTCCACGCCGCCGTTGAAGAAGAAGGTGACGTGGGCATATTTCTCCGTCTCCGCGATGCGGAGCTGGCGGAGTCCCAGCTGGCTGATATACTCCCCCAGGGTACCCCGGATCTCCTCCTTGGGGAAGGCCACGGGCAGGGGCAGGGTCTCGTCATAGGGGGTGGTGCAGACGAAGTCCGGGTCCAGGGTCTCCGTGTCCATCGTGTGCCCCTCCGGGAGGTGGCCGGTCAGGGCCCAGGTCAGCTCTCTGGCCCGGTCGGGGCGGAAATTCATGAAAATCACGCTGTCCCCGGGGCGGATCAGGCCCTCCCGGTCGCAGACCACCGGCTCCACGAACTCGTCCGAGACGCCCGCTGCGTAGCTGGCCTGGACGGCGGCCACGGGGTCGGGGTTCTCGACGCCGACGCCGCGCACCATGGCGTCATAGCCCCGCTGCACCCGCTCCCAGCGGCGGTCCCGATCCATGCCCCAGAAGCGGCCCTGCACGGTGGCGATGCGCCCGCAGCCCAGTTCCCGCAAGGCGTCCCGGAGCTGCTGCACATAGCCCTTGCCGCTGCGGGGGGGCACGTCGCGCCCGTCCAGCAGGGCGTGGATGTAGACCCGCTCCAGCCCCCGGCGTTTGGCCATGTCCACGGCGGCCACGATATGGCTCAGGTGGCTGTGGACGCCGCCGTCGGAGACCAGACCCAGCAGGTGGAGGGCGCGTCCCTCCGCGCTCGCCCGGTCCATCGCGGCCCGGTAGGCGGGGTTTTCAAAAAATGTGCCGTCTTCAATGGCGCGGCTGATGCGGGGCAGGTCCTGGAACACCACCCGGCCCGCGCCGATGTTGGTGTGGCCCACCTCGCTGTTGCCGATCTGTCCTTCGGGAAGGCCCACGTCCAGCCCGGAGGCGGAGAGGGTCGTGTGGGGGCAGGAGGCAAACAGCGCGTCCAGTTCCGGGGTCTTCGCCTGATAGATGGCGTTGGTCTCATCCTGTTTGCCCAGGCCGAAGCCGTCCAGGATGAGCAAAACTGCGGGGGAGTCCATCAGTCCTCCTGACGGCTCGCCTCAATGATCTGGACGAAGTCGCCGGGCACCAGGCTGGCCCCGCCGATGAGGCCGCCGTCGATGTCGGGCATGGCCAGCAGCTCGGCGGCGTTCCGGGCGTTCATGCTGCCGCCGTAGAGGATGCTGACGGCCCGGGCCGCCCGGGCGTCGTACTTCTTGCGCAGCAGGGTGCGGATGCCCTCGCAGACCTCCTGGGCCTGCTCCGCCGTGGCGGTCTTGCCGGTGCCAATGGCCCAGATGGGCTCATAGGCGATGACCACCCGCCGCAGCTCCCGGGCGCTGACCCCGGACAGGGCGGACATGACCTGATAGGCCAGCAGCTCGGCGGTGACGCCCATCTCCCGCTGGGCCAGGCTCTCGCCCACGCAGACGATGGGCACCAGCCCGGCGTTGAGGGCGGCGCGGACTTTGCGGTTCACGCTCTGGTCGGTCTCGTTGTAGTACTGGCGGCGCTCGGAGTGGCCGATGATGACGTACTTCACCCCCAGGTCGGTGAGCATGTTGGCGGCCACTTCCCCGGTGAAGGCCCCCTTCTCCTCATAGTGCATGGTCTCCGCGCCTACGGCGATGCGGGTGCCCTTCAGGGCCTTCTGGGCGGTGGTGATGTTCAGCGCGGGCATACACAGCACGACCTCGCTGCGAATGTTCTCCGGCATCTTGCCCCGGATCTCTGCGGCAAAGGCCACGGTCTCGGAGGCGGTCTTGTGCATCTTCCAGTTTCCGGCGATGATGGTCTTGCGGTAATGTCTGTTCATGTCTCGGTCCCTTCTTTCTAATATATCGGAATGCGCTTGCTGCGCGCAGGGCGTTTGGTTCAGCGGTCCAGCAGGCAGGCCACGCCGGGGAGGACCTTGCCCTCCATGAATTCCAGGCTGGCCCCGCCGCCGGTGGAGATGTGGGTCATGCGCTCGGCATAGCCCAGCTGCTGCACGGCGGCGGCGCTGTCTCCCCCGCCGATGATGGTGACGGCCTGGCTCTCGGCCAGGGCCTGGGCGATGGCCTTCGTCCCGGCGGCAAAGGCGGGGAACTCGAAGACGCCCATGGGCCCGTTCCAGATGACGGTCCCGGCGGTGCGGATGGCCTCGGAGAACAGTCGGACGGTCTTGGGGCCGATGTCCAGACCCATATAGCCCGCCGGGATCATGGACACGTCCACGGTCAGGAAGCTGTCGGTGTTCTCAAAGCGCTCGTGTACGGCGGTGTCCACCGGCAGCAGGAGCATGACGCCCTTTTCGGCGGCCTTGGAGAGCATCTCGCGGGCATAGTCCACCTTGTCCGCCTCCAGCAGACTGGTGCCGATCTCATAGCCCTGGGCCTTGAGGAAGGTGTAGGCCATGCCGCCGCCGATGATGACGGTGTCCGCAATCTCCAGCAGATTGTTGATGACGCCGATCTTGTCGCTGACCTTGGCCCCGCCCAGGATCGCCACCAGGGGACGCTTGGGATTGGCCAGGGCGCCGCCGATCAGCTCCAGCTCCTTCTGGATCAGGAAGCCGCTGACGGCGGGCAGGTAGTCCGCCACCCCGGCGGTGCTGGCGTGGGCCCGGTGGACCGCGCCGAAGGCGTCGGAGACGTAGACGCCGTCCGCGCCCGCCAGGTCGGCCAGGGCCTTGGCGGTCTTGGGGTCGTTTTTCGTCTCGCCCTTTTCAAAGCGGGTGTTCTCCAGCAGCAGGACCTGGCCGGGCTGCAGGGCGGCGGCTTTGGCCTGAGCGTCCGGGCCGACCACGTCCGCGGCCATTTCCACGGGCAGTTCCAGCAGCTCGCCCAGGCGGACGGCCACGGGGGCCAGACTCAGCTTGCGGAGGCTGTCGCGCCAGGCCTCCTCCGTCAGTTCCTCCGGCTTTTTGCCCTTCTCGGTCTGCTTTTTCACATAGCTCTCATAGGTGGCGTTGGGCTTGCCCAGGTGGGAGCAGGCGATGACCGCCGCGCCCTGGTCCAGCAGATAGCGGATGGTGGGCAGGGCGGCGCGGATGCGCTTGTCGTCGGTGATGGCCCCGGTCTTTTTGTCCTGCGGCACGTTGAAGTCGCAGCGCAGCAGGACCTTCTTCCCACGCACGTCCACGTCGGTCACGGTTTTTTTGTTGTAGTTCATCATGTCCCTCCAAAATGTCACGGAATTGCAGGGCGCGCCGACCCCGGCGCGCCGGGCGTTCAGGTTGCTTCTTCCAGCATCATTCCCGTCTGTTTCAGGCCCGGAAAGCCCTGCTGCCGCAGCGCCTCGTAGACCAGGATGGCCGCGCTGTTGCTGAGGTTCAGGGAACGGACCGGCCCGGCCATGGGGATGCGGACGCAGCGGTCCCGATAGCGCTCCCGCAGCCACGCGGGCAGTCCGGCGGTCTCCTTGCCGAAGAGCAGCTGCACGTCCCCCCGCAGATCCGCCTCCGCGTAGCTCCGGGGGGCCTTGGTGGTGGCCAGCCAGAGGTTTGCGTCCCCCCGGCGGGCAAAGTATTCCTCGATGTCGGCATAGACGCTGACGGACACATAGGGCCAGTAGTCCAGCCCCGCCCGCCGCACCGCCCGGTCGCTCACGTCGAACAGGGGTTTGATGAGGTGGAGGCTGGCCCCAGTGCAGGCGCAGGTCCGGGCGATGTTCCCGGTGTTCATCGGGATCTCCGGCTCATGCAGCACCACGTCGATCACCCCGTCCCCCCCTTATGCCCTGATTCCAGACGTTCCATACAAGTGCTTGTTATTATACACCTTTTTGCCTCTGAAATCAAGGGAAACCTGTGTCTTGCGTCCATATTTTTTCCCGTTTTTCATATTTTAACGCTTCTTTCTTGAAAAAAAGCACCCGCCGGCTTATAATGGGGCCCAAAGAGAGGTGCTGAAAATGAACACGATTGATCTGGTGGTCCCCTGCTACAACGAGGAGGCCGTGCTGCCGGTAAGCGCGCCGGTGCTGCTGGGGGTGCTGCGGGAGCTGGTGGCCCTGGGCCTGGCGGGGCCGGACAGCAGATTGCTGCTGGTGGACGACGGCTCCGCCGACGGGACCTGGGGGCTGATCGAGGGTCTCTGCGCCAGGGAGCCGGAGGTCTGCGGGCTGAAGCTCCGGTGCAACCGGGGGCACCAGAACGCGGTCATGGCCGGGCTGCTCACCGCCGCCCGCCACGCCGACGCCGCCGTGACCATCGACGCGGACCTGCAGGACGACCCACAGGCCATTGCGGACATGGCGCGGCAGTTCGCCGCCGGGACGCCCATCGTCTGCGGCGTCCGGGCCAGCCGGGCCAGCGACAGCTTCCTCAAGCGCGTCACGGCCCGGGGCTTTTATGTGCTGGTCCGGCTGGGGGGCGCAAAGGTGATCTTTGACCACGCGGACTTCCGCCTGATGAGCCGGGAGGCCATTCGGCGGCTGAGCTGCTTCGGCACGGAGGACCTGTTCCTCCGGGGCCTGGTGACCCGGCTGGGGCTGCCCATCGGCACCGTGCGCTACGACCGTTCCCCCCGGCTGGCCGGGGAGAGCAAGTACACGCTGAAAAAGATGCTGCATCTGGCCCGGCGGGGCTTCCAGAGCGGGCGGATGAAGATGGCCCAGACGCCGCAGATCGGGGAACTCTACATCGAGCGGGAGCTGATGCAATGAGCCGCTGCCGTCTCTGTCCCCGGCGCTGCGGCGCGGAGCGGGATCGCTCCCCCGGCTTCTGCGGCGTGCCCGCAGCGCCCCTGGTCTGCCGGGCCGCGCCCCACTTCGGGGAGGAACCCTGCATCAGCGGCAGCCGGGGCAGCGGGGCGGTGTTCTTCGCCGGCTGCGCCCTGGGCTGCGTCTACTGCCAGAATCGGGAAATCAGTCGGGGGTCTGCGGGGGTGAAGCTGGACGTGCCCGCCCTGCGGGACCTCTTTCGCCGCCTGGCGGACAGCGGGGTCCACAACCTGAACCTGGTGACGGCCAGCCATTTCAGTGACACGGTAGCCGAGGCCCTGGCGGGGCTGCGGCTGGAGATCCCGGTGGTCTGGAACAGTTCCGGCTATGAGACCGTGGAGCAGCTGCGGCAGCTGGAGGGGCTGGTGCAGGTCTGGCTTCCCGACTTCAAATACGCCGACCCCATGCTGGCCGCCCGCTACAGCGCCGCGCCGGACTATCCCCAGGTGGCCCTGGCCGCCATTCAGGAGATGTACCGCCAGGCCGGTCCGGCGGACCTGGACGGGGACGGGCTGCTGCGGCGGGGCGTGCTGATCCGGCACCTGATCCTCCCCGGCGCGGCGGAAAACACCCTGCGGGTCATCGACGCGGTGGAAGACCACTTCCCCGCACAGAACATCCTGTTCAGCCTCATGGCCCAATATACCCCCATGCCGGGGCTGGACCGCTGGCCGGAGCTGACAAGGCCTGTCTCCCGGGAGGAATACGAGCGATGCCGGAGTTATCTGGACTTTTCGGAGATTGAAAAGGGCTATGTGCAGGAATTGGAGAGCGCGGGAACGGAGCAGATCCCGGCCTTTGACGGGACGGGAGTCCAGGGGAAAAATTGAAAACTTAAGACTTAAGACTGAAAAATGAATCATTTTCTGCGAATCGAAAGATTGTCGGGATGTCGAAACGCTGCGTTGACATGGGTGTTTCACCAGACGCAGACCCGTTCCGTCATCGCATTCATATTCATTATTCATTTTTCAGTCTTCAGTCTTCAGTAAAACGCATTCGCCCCGCTCCCCTGTTCGCTGACCAAACGTGTTGCTTCCGGTGTTTCGCGGACGCTGTTGGTCTATGCGCAGTAGTGAAATTCCAAAAAAACACCCGGGGCAGACCCTTCTCCCTGCTTTTGCGGGTTTGGGTCTGCCCCAGGCGTATCTTTGCGCGTTTGCGCCGCGTTGTTTCAAAACATGCCTGCCCTCAGCCGTTGTCCGCCGGGGTCTCCGGCTGGGCGGGGGGCTCCGCCGGGGCCGGGGCGACGGGCTGGGCGGGAGCTTCCGGCTGGGCCGGGGTCGCGGGCTGGACGGGCGTCTCCGGCTGGGCCGGGGTCGCGGGTTGGGCGGGCGTCTCCGGCTGGGCCGGGTTCTCCGGTTGGGTCGGCGTTTGCGGCTGGGCCGGGGTCTCCGGTTGGGCCGGGGTTTCCGGCTGAGTCGGGGTTTCCGGCTGGGTGGGGGTCTCCGGCTGAGTCGGCGTTTCCGCCTGGGCCGGGGTCTCCGGCTGGGCGGGCGTGGCGGTCTGCGCCGGGGCGGCGGGCTGCCACTGCTGCGTCCCCGTGCCCTGGGCGCTGAGGCCCTGGTAGCCGTAGCTGTGGACCCCGGGGGCGTGGGCCACGACCCGGCCCGCCGCATAGGTGCAGTCCAGGCAGTAGAACGAACCGATGCCGCCCAGAATCACGCCGTTGGAGGCGTAAACATGGGAGCCGCTGCCCATCAGCAGGTTCAGGTTTTGCAGCTTCACGTCCTCCTCATAGGGGTTGATGGACGCATTGATCATCTCCAGCCAGGCGTCCTGATCCGGGCAGACGAAGCTGACGCCGTTGATGGGGCCGCCGCCGTAGGGCATGGTCTGGAAGGTGATGTCCTCCGGCTTGCAGCTCAGGAACTGCATGGCGAACCACAGGGCGTTGTCGGCGCTCAGGTCGGTCTCCACTTCCCGGGAGAAGATCTCCAGCAGCGCGGGGATGTTGGGGATGTTCCCGGCGGAGAGGAGCTGCTCGGCCAGGGCTTTCAGCACGTCGTGCTGCACGTCGATGCGCTGGAGGTCGCCGCCCGCGTAGCCGTCGCGGAAGCGGCAGATCTGCACGGCCTGCTGGCCGGTCAGACACTGATAGCCGCCGGGGATGTCGATATAGAGGTCCTGAACGAAGTCCACATAGTAAAAGCCTTCCGGGGGCACCTCGTACCAGACGCCGCCGATGGCGTCCACCACCTGCTCCATGGCCTGGATGCTGACGATGGCGTAGCTGTCCACCTGGAAGCCCAGGAGCTTGCGGATCTCCCGCTTCATGTTGGCGATGGCGTCCTCCCCGTTGGCGACGGCGGCGGGATAGACCACGTTGATCTTCTTGGGGGAGCTGGACCAGCCGATGTTGATGAGGGTATCCCGGGGGATGTTGGTCAGGCTGATCTTGTGGTTTACGGTGTCAAAGCAGCCCACCACGATGCTGTCCGTGCTGTTGCTCACCCGGTCCAGTCCGGCGATGAGGACGGTGTAGACGCCCTCCCGCCGGTCGCCGCTCAGGTCCAGTTCGGGCGCGACGCCGGGGGCCATGGTGGGGGTGGGGGCCGGGGTCTCCGTCACCTCCGGGCTCTGGACGCGGTTGGGGTCGTCCGAGGCCACGGGCAGCGGCGTTTCCGTCGGGGGCAGCGGCTGGCCGCCGTCCAGCACCCGGAACACCACAATGGTCAGCAGCGCCAGCACGATCAGCGCCAGCACCCCGAAGAGCACGCGGGTCTTCCGCACCGCGCCGCCGGACTTCTGCGCGGGCGTCGGGGGCTCCGGGGTCTCCGGCGCTGCCGCCGTTTCCGGGGCAGCCTGCGGCGTCTCCGTCACTTCCGGGGCGGCAGCCTCCGGCTGCTCCCGCTCGATCTCGGATCCCGTTTGTTCCTGTTTGTTGTCATTCATAGGCAGACTCCCTGCTTTCTGTTTCCTTTCCATACCGCGCCGCCGGACGGGAAACGGCGTCTGGCCCTGCGTGCGGCATATTTGCCGAAAGTACGGCCTCCGGCAAGCAAGTTATCCTCATTCTATTCCGCTTTGCGGCGGAATATGTCCATCGGGGGATGATAAACCCGGATTGCATCGGAATTGAATCCGTGTCAGATTTCCTCAGCTTCTGATCCGGCGTCCCGCTCCGCATCCTGCATGGCGTATCGCCATGCAACATACCTGTTTTGAAGAAAGGATACTCCTTGCGAACTGTTGACTTTTGAAGCCGCAGCGCATAGAATGGAAGTGGGAATTCCCACGACCCCACTTTCCGATCTGCAGGAGGTATCACAATGGAAGCGCTCACCAGAACCTATGACGCAAAGGTGGATGCGAAACACCGCATCACGCTCCGAAGCGCCCGCTTCGAGTATTATAACGTAAAGGAATTTCAGGACGGGAGCATTTTGCTGGAGCCGCGGGAACTGGCTGCGCCGTTTCGGGTATCCGCCGCCACGCTTGCGATGATGGATTCCGCGATCGAGGGGCTGAAGCAAGGCGACGTTTCCGATCCCGTTGATCTGTCCGATTTCTGAGCATGGCGTATCGCATCAGATTGGGTGTTCCGGAGATGGCCGCACTCTGGAACGGGCTGAAAAGCGGGAATGACAGCGGCACAGCCAGCCGGGATGAGCAGACGATGTATCGGAAGCTCGGAAAAGCGATGAAGCTCCTGTCGGAAAACCCTCGCCACCCCGGACTGAAAAGCCACGAGATCCGTGCCCTGACAAGACGCTATGGCGGCGTCAAAGTCTGGGAGTCTTATCTGGAGAATCACACACCCGGCGCAGGCCGCATCTTTTGGGTCTAGGGCCCGGAAAAGAATGACATCACTGTCATCGGCGTCGAGCCCCACCCGAACGACAAGGGAAATGCGTATCGGAAGACCACCCTCTCAGATATGGGGACGGACTCCGACTGAGCTTTGAACTGTGCTGCGGTTCCGAAAAAGCCGTCAAAAGGGAGCATCCCGATTCCCGTGGATGCTCCCTGAAAGACGCATTTCTCAGAGCTGCTTCTGGGCGTTGATCTTGACGCCGGGGCCCATCGTACTGGCGGTGACGCAGCTGCGAATGTACTGACCCTTCGCAGCGGCGGGCTTGGCCTTGTTGATGGCGGCGATCAGGGCGGCGTAGTTCTCGAAGAGCTTGTCCGCGCCGAAGCTGACCTTGCCGATGGGGCAGTGGATGATGTTGGTCTTGTCCAGGCGGTACTCCACCTTACCGGCCTTGGCCTCGCGCACGGCGTTGGCCAGGTTGGGGGTGACGGTGCCGGCCTTGGGGGAGGGCATCAGGCCCTTGGGGCCCAGGAGCTTACCCAAGCGGCCCACCACGCCCATCATGTCGGGAGAGGCCACAACGGTGTCGAACTCGAACCAGTTCTCCTTCTGGATCTTCTCCACCAGGTCCATGCCGCCGGCGTAGTCCGCGCCCGCCGCCAGGACCTCGTCCTTGCGGTCGTCCTTGCAGAAGACCAGCACGCGGACGGAGCGGCCCGTGCCGTTGGGCAGGACGATGGCGCCGCGGACCTGCTGGTCGGCGTGACGGCCGTCCACGCCCAGCTTCACATGGAGCTCCACGGTCTCGTCGAACTTGGCGCGGCTGGCCTTGCAGACCAGCTCCAGCGCGTCCTTGGGATCGTACAGGTTGGCGCGATCCACCAGCTTGGACGCTTCTTTATAATTCTTTCCTCTGAACATCTCTTCCAGCCTCCTTCTCAGTCGCCCACGACGACGCCCATGCTGCGGCAGGTGCCGGCGATCATGCTGATGGCGGCCTCGATGCTGTCGCAGTTCAGGTCGGGCATCTTCTGCTCCGCGATCTTGCGCACGTCTTCCTTGCTGATGGTGGCGACCTTGTCGCGCTGGGGGACGCCGGACGCGGTCTCAATGCCGCAGGCCTTTTTGATGAGCAGCGCGGCGGGGGGCGTCTTGGTGATGAAGGTGAAGGAGCGGTCGGAATAGATGGTGATGACGACCGGGATCATCATGCCCATGTCGCCTTTGGTGCGCTCGTTGAAGTCCTTGGTGAACTGGCCGATGTTGACGCCGTACTGACCAAGGGCGGGGCCCACGGGGGGAGCGGGAGTCGCCTTGCCCGCCGGGACCTGGAATCTGGCATAGCCTACAATTTTCTGTGCCACTTGAAGTATACCTCCTGATTATCATTCGTCTTTGACCGGCTCGACCTGGTCGAGCGCGAGGTCAATGGGCGTCTCTCTGCCGAACATCGAGACGACCACGCGGACAAGATCCTTCTCCGCATCGAGTTCTTCCACGGTGCCCAGAAAGCCCTCCAGGGGGCCGTCCGACACCTTGACGGTATCGCCGACGCCGTAACCCACGACGATCTCCCGGTGCTCCACGCCCATGGCGTAGATCTCCTCATCGGTCAGAGGGATGGCCTTGCCGTCGCTGCCGACGAAGCCGGTGGCGCCTCTGACGTTGCGGACCAGATGCCAGCTCTCGTCCGTCAGGATCATCTTCACCAGCACATAGCCGGGAAAGACCTTGCGCTCGTAGGTTTTTTCACCCTGATCCGTCTTTTCCGTCACGGTCTCCATGGGGATGTTCACCTCATGGATCAGATCCTGCATCCTGCGGTTTTCCGCGCTTTTCAGGATCGCCGCCGCCACGGCGTTTTCATAGCCGGAATAGGTGTGTACGACATACCACTTTGCGTTGTCCGCCATTGCCGCTTAACCCTGGGTCAGCGTGATCAGTGCCTGCAGGATCTGTCCCGCGATCTGATCGAAGCCCCAGATCACGATGGCTGCGGCAAACATCACGACCAGCGCGACCACCGTGTTGTTGATGATCTGCTTCCGGGTGGGCCAGACCACCTTCTTCAGCTCGCTGCGCATCTCGCGCCACCACTTGCCGATCCGCTTGGGGAGTGACAGCTTTTTCACGTCCTCCTTTTTCACGGCCTCCGTGGTGCTCTGCAATGCTTTTTCCTTTGCCATTTCCTGATCGTCCTTTCTGAAGGGCTTACTTCGTCTCGGTGTGGACGGTATGCTTGCGGCAGAAGCGACAATACTTCTTCAACTCGACCTTGCCAGAGGTATTCTTCTTGTTCTTCTTCGTGTTGTAGTTTCTCTGCTTGCACTCGTTGCATCTCAGAGTGATCTTCACTCTTGCATCTGCAGCCATATTGCGGCACCTCCTTTATACTGTTGGACTCCGTGTGGGGGAGCCATGCCTCCCTGTCCGGCGTGGATGTCCGCTGCGTGAATTCTGGCATTTTCGCGCAGCAAAAGCAGCCCGTCCGTCGGCAGGTGAAAGAGATTATACCATAGCGTGGGGCGTAGGTCAAGCGCTTTTTTGCGCTTTTTCCCCGCTTCCCTTCCAAAAAAGGGGGACTTCCCGGAACGGGCGGGCGCTTGCGTTTTGCCCGCCGTCATGCTATCATGGACGCACAAACACGCAACTTCCTTTCTCCCTTCCACCGTTCGGGGACCCTTCCCCGCTCCTACTATAATATTATGGAATTTGTCTATCAGGATGAAAAACTGCTGGTCTGCGTGAAGCCCGCAGGCGTGGCGGTCAGCGACGTGCCGGAGCTGGCGCGCAAGGCCCTGGGCGCGCCCGCTGCGCCGCTTTACCCGGTCCACCGGCTGGATCAGCCCGTGGGCGGACTGCTGCTCCTGGCCCGGACCCGGCGGGCCGCCGGGGACCTGGGACGGGGTCTTTCCGAAGGGCGCTTTGTCAAAAGCTATCTGGCGGCGGTCCGGGGCCCTGTTGCGCCGGAGGCCGGGACGCTGACCGACTGGCTGCTGCGGGACCGGGGGCGGCGCATGACCGTTTCGGTGCCCGAGGGCACGCCGGGGGCCCAGTATGCCGCGCTGGACTACGAACTGGTGCAGCGCCTGGACGAGCGCTGCCTGCTGCGGGTGACGCTGCGCACCGGGCGGACCCACCAGATCCGGGCCCAGTTCTCCGCCCGGGGCTGGCCGCTGCTGGGGGACCGGAAATACGGCGGGCGGGAGCTCTGTCCCCTGGCCCTCTGGTCCTGCCGCCTGGCCTTCGACCACCCGAAAACCGGGAAACGGCTGGACTTCTTCCTGCCGCCCCCCAAAGAAGCCCCCTGGAGGTCGTTTGACGCCATATGGAAGCTGTAACAAAATTCAGCCCCTGCCCCAAGGCGGGGGTCTGCGGCGGCTGCCGCTATCAGGAAGTGCCCTACGCCGAACAGTTGGCGCGCAAGGAAGCGCGTGTCCGGCGGCTCATGGGCCGTTTCGGACCGGTGCTGCCCATCCTGGGGATGGACGAGCCGAGGCACTACCGCTGCAAGGTGCAGGCCGCCTTCGGCGTGGACGGGCGCGGGCGCGTCATCTCCGGCGTCTACCAGTCCGGAAGCCACCGGATCGTGGCGGTGGACGACTGTCTGATCGAGGACGCGGGAGCCGACCGCATCATCCGCGCCGTCCGGCAGCTGATGCCCAAATGCAAAATGCCCGCCTACGACGAGCGGCGGGGCACGGGCTTCCTGCGCCATGTGCTGGTCCGGGTGGGGCGCTTCACCGGGGAGTACATGGTGGTGCTGGTGGCCGCCGCGCCGGTGTTTCCGGGGATGAAGCACTTCCTCAAGGGGCTGCTGGAGACCTGCCCGGAGATCGACACCGTGGTGCTGAACGTGAATGACCGTGCCACCAGCATGGTACTGGGTCAGCGGGAGCGGGTGCTGTACGGCAAGGGCTGGATCGAGGACGAGATCCTGGGCCGCCGCTTCCGCATCTCCCCCCGCAGCTTCTATCAGGTCAACCCGGTCCAGACCCAGGCGCTGTATCAGACCGCCCTGGACTACGCCGGACTGACCGGCACGGAGCGGGTGCTGGACGCCTACTGCGGCACCGGCACCATCGGCATCTGCGCCAGCGACCGGGCCGCCCAGGTGGCGGGGGTGGAGCTGAACCGGGACGCGGTGCGCGACGCCATCGCCAACGCCCGGCGCAACGGCGTCCGCAACTGCTGGTTCACCTGCGCCGACGCGGGGGAATTCATGGAGCGCAGCGCCGAGGCCGGGGAGGGCGCAGACGTGGTCTTCCTGGACCCGCCCAGAGCGGGCAGCGATGCGCGCTTTCTCGCCAGCATCCTCCGCAGCGCCCCCGGCCGGGTGGTCTACATCTCCTGCAACCCGGACACCCTGGCCAGGGACGC
Source organism: Oscillospiraceae bacterium (assembly GCA_017542425.1). Taxonomy (GTDB): domain Bacteria; phylum Bacillota; class Clostridia; order Oscillospirales; family Oscillospiraceae; genus RGIG7114. The sequence continues at coordinate 16,054 of JAFXXH010000002.1, forward strand.
AGCCGTGCTGGTCCGGGGCGGCTACCGGGTGGAGCGGGTGCAGCCGGTGGATCTGTTTCCGTTTACGGAGCATGTGGAGACCGTCGTATCGCTGTCCAGAGTAGAGCGGTAGTGTTCGTGAAAAGCCTTGAAATACGGGCGTATCCAGCATCTTGACCGTCTGGATCGGCGTTGATATGTTCTCACACAGAAACGTCAAATTGAGGCTGCGGAATCGCTGAAATCGGCATTGAAACTGTAGTAGCGGTGTCAAAGGACAAAAAAGTGTGATTGAGACGGTGGTATCGGTGTCCGAGGGGTATTGAAACGGTACTATCGGTGTCCGAACGGACTGTAACTGTGGTTTCGGTGTCCGGGCTTGAAATCGGGGTTTATGGAGGAGAAATGAATGCCGCATATCATCTGGTGTGGAAACAAAAAATGGGATAGTGAGTTCCCTGAAAAACCGCTGCCTGAAAATGCAGTAAGAATAGAGAGAAAAGCCGACCTTTTTACCGGAAGCCTTCCGTACGGAATTGTCCCTTTTTTATTCTGTCTCATAATAATTTATATCAAGTGGCAGTGGCTGGGAACAAAAACAGTCTACCCTGTCTTTGTTCCGATCGGGATTCTGATCGGATTGCTGCTGATGCCCGTTCATGAATTGCTGCATGCGGTTTGCTATTGTGAAGGCCAAACAGTTTATACAGGGATTTCTCTTGAAAAAATCGCCGCATTTGCAGTTTGCCATGAAAAAATAAGCAGACGTAGATTCGTTGTTATGAGTCTAATGCCTATGCTTTTGGGCATCATTCCTCTTACTGTGTTTTTGATTGCCCCATCATCCCCGATCCTTACTGCAATACTTATACCGGCAGGAATTATCGGAATGCTGAGCCCTATGCCGGATTATATGGATGTTCACATGGTACATAAACAAGTGCCCAAAGGAGCTTATATTCAATCTCAGAATGATGGTTTATATTGGTTTAGATAGATTTCAGCTTGAGAGGCCAGAGAAATGAACGAATCTGTGTAGGACAAGGGGACGGTTCTTATGTCTTATTATCCGGAATTGCTCTCTTTCGCATTGTCCTCGCATAGCATCATTCTCCGACCAACAGCTTGCTTGTTGAATGAAATGACGCATGGACCCTGATGCCAAGACAAAAGATCCGTCCCCCTGTCCTGCACCATGGCTCCCATACTGTCATCAGCGGCGGCGGGTAGCTTTTGAGAAAAATAAAGAATTATTGAAAAATCCCCTTGCGTCAGGGGTTGCTTGTGACGCTGCGTCATGAGCTATTCTTGGCATGAAGGAGGTGAACGCTATGTCAAAATACACGACGGGAGAACTTGCAAAGCTTTGTGGTGTTACAGTCCGGACAGTTCAGTATTATGATACCAGAGGCATCCTGATCCCCAGTGAACTATCTGAAGGCGGGAGACGGCTCTATTCAGATGACGATCTAAAGCGTATGAAGATCATCTGCTTTCTGAGGGAGCTGGATCTTCCCATTGATGCTATTTCACAGATACTGAAGGAAGAGCATCCCGAAAAGGTAATCTCTTTGCTGATCGAGCAGCAGGAGAAAGCGCTTTCGGATGAAATTTCTGATAAGCAGGAAAAATTGGAAAAGCTGTGTGAACTGAAAAACGGACTGAAAAGCAAAGCAACATTCTCTCTCGAATCCATCGGTGACATAGCCGTATTCATGGAAGGAAAGAAGAAACTGAAAAAAATGCGATGGATGATGATCCTGACCGGAATCCCGGTCACGGCCCTGCAATGGTTTTCTATCATTTTCTGGATTGTTAGAGGCATATGGTGGCCGTTCGTCATCTGGGCAGTGGTGGCTATTATTTGGGGTACAGTGGTAAGCCGTTACTATTTCAATCATGTAAAATACATCTGCCCGGAATGTCACGAGGTATTCAAGCCCACGATAAGGGAAGCCTTTTGGGCAAATCATACGCCGACAGCCCGCAAACTGACCTGCACAGCATGCGGTCACAAAGGCTTTTGTGTGGAGGTTTGGGGAGGTGAGGATGAATGACCGAGTTTGAGAACATCGTCATCGGAAAAAGCAGCATCCCCTCTCTGATCATCACGGTTATTCTGATGATCGCAATCCCCGTTATTTTCTTCATCTACTGGCGCAGGAAGCATAAAGAGCAGACAAATATTCAATATCTGATTGCAGGTGCTGTCGGATTTCTTGTTTTCGCCCGTGTGCTGGAATTAGGAGTGCATTACTTCTGTATTATCGCGGATAATCCGGTTTCAAGCTTCATTAACGGGAGTACAGTTGCTTTCGTACTTTATGGAATCATTATGGCCGGGGTTTTTGAGGAATGCGGAAGATATATAGTTCTGAAAACCATCATGAAAAAGAACCGCACTCGTGAAAACGCGGTCTTATACGGCATCGGTCACGGTGGGATTGAGATACTGGCTGTCTTTCTGCCTGCCATGATTATGTATCTTGTTGTCGCGGTGGTGTTTTCTCAAGGAAATGTGGGAAGCGCACTCAGTACACTGAATATTACGGAGGAAACCGCATCCGTTGCGCTTCCGTCCGTTCAGACAGTTGCCGTGTTTGATTACGCAATGATGGCAATGAATGTCATTGAGCGGCTACTTGCGATGCTCCTGCATATCGGGCTTACAGTCATTGTGTTTTACGGTATTAAGAACGCAAAAAAGGGGTTCCTGCCGCTGGCCATTCTTATGCACATGCTGATGGACACTTTCCCTGCCCTGTATCAAAGAGATGTGGTACAGTTATGGACGGTCGAGATCTGGGCGTCTTTATGGACAGCAGTAATTGGTTTCATTGCAGTCAGACAATATAGAATAATGAAATAGTAAACGATGAGATGAATCTCAGGTTTAGATGATATAGGACAAGGGGACGGTTCTTATGTCTTATCACCCGGAATCACTCTCTTTCGCTCTGTCTTCGCATAGCATCATTCTCCGACCAACAGCTTGCTTGTTGAATGAAATGACGCATGAACCCTGATGCCAGGACAAAAGAAACGTCCCCCCCGTCCTGCAGTATCAAAACTTGCGGATTGTGAGGTCAAACACCGATGAGCATCATCATTAAAAAGATGGAAACAGAGGAAGAGATTCGGGGCAAAGCGTTTGTTCATTGGAGATCGTGGCAGGAAGCATATTCCGGTATCGTAGATCAGCGTTTCCTGGAGGAGCTGACTCTCAAAAAGTGTGAAAGCATCGCGTTTCGGTGGACAGAGAACATCATCATCGCAAAAGATGGGGAGCGCGTCATTGGTTTTGTCGGCTACGGGAAATACCGTGACGGTGAACTGGGAAGCGCCGGAGAAATCATTGCGATCTATGTTTTGTCCGAATACTACGGACGTGGTATAGGATATCAGCTGATGCAGACAGCGTTTGCGCAATTACAAGACTACCCGCAAGTTGCCGTTTGGGTCTTGAAGGAAAACGAACGGGCAGTTCGATTCTATGAACGATGCGGATTTCGATCAGACGGACGGGAGGAACCGCTTCAACTCGGCACTCCTGTGACAGAAATCAGGATGCAATTGACTCGAATGAAATGACGCATGAACCCTGATGCCAGGACAAAAGAAACGTCCCCCCGTCCTGCATGGTTTACAAAATGAAAAGTGTAAATGATTTGTTATATTGGTGGAAAGAGGATTACAGATTCAAGACGATGTCTTCCGCTTTCGGATCACTCGCCGTCACGGTGCTTTTTGCACTTTATAACGGGTTTCTAGGCATGTATCATTCATCTCTGTGGTACGACAGTATTTGTGTTTATTATCTTTTGCTTTCCCTGATACGGGCTGTGCTCCTTTTGTCCGAAAGAAAAATCGCAAGGATCAGGGGCAATACGGCAAGGCTGCGGCGCAGGGTGTTTCTCGTCTCCCATCTGCTGATATTTCTCATGAATGTTTCGCTGGTCGTTCCGATCTCGCTGATGGTCAAATTACAGAAACCGGTCAATATGACGTTGATCCCCGCTATTGCCATGGCGGCTTACACAACAATTAAAATCGTTGCCGCCTCGGTCAATATGAAGAAAAAATCAAAGAGCGACAATCTGCTTTTACAGGAACTGAGAACAATCAGTTTTATTGACGCTCTGCTTTCAATCATCGTGCTGCAAAACACCTTGATCGTTGTAAACAGTAAAGGAGAAAACTCAGCGATGTTAATCGTTTCTGCCGTCACGAGCGCAGTCATACTCGCCGGGATGATCGGGGTCGGCGTTTTCAGTTTCTTATCCGGGTTGAAGAAAAAGACATAAGAAAACGGCGGCCGGTTTTCGGCCGCCGTAATCGTTGGGTTTGTCCGACGTCAGTTTTTCTTTGTCCTTTTCGCTTCGATCCAGAGGTGAATGATATACCAGATGTTAATGACAGCGTTGATAATGAGAAATACGCCGATTCCCTGCTGCATGGAGGCGATCACGGTTTCGCCTGCGATGAGCATGCCGATACCGAGGCCGATCATGATCACAGCGACAATGAGACCGACTGCAAAGCGCCAACTCTTCTTGTTTTCAAATTTCAGAACTTCTATCAGGTTCACAAGGTTCGAGATAATCGTCAGTACCGCAAAAACGTACCGTACAATAGGCTCTACGGTCGACGGGAAGATCAGGCAGAACACCGAAAAACCGATCAGAAGAACGTTGACGACCGAAAGGAATATGTCCATCTTCGTTCTGTCCTTCGGGATCAGATGGATCCCGATATTGATCAAAGCGAATACGATAACGATGATCGCGATGGTGATGACGGTACCGTTCATATTCCCTGACGGGGCAACGAGGAACAGAATACCAGACACGAGCATAAGAAGCGATACGATGATCTTGTTTTTCATCAGGCTCATTGCCCATTTGGCGGTTTTGACTACCGGGTTCTTTTCCATTGTCTTTGTTTCAAAACTCATAACTAACCTCCGGGTTTACATATTTTCCGTTGTTTTTTCAGCCTTTTATGTGTATAATCATATCATACACTTGTCGGTTTTGCAACAGACAGACCAGCTCGATCCGGCGTGAAAACAACATAAGCCGGGTCAATGTTGGAAAAAACACAAAAAAATTACAAAGAGGACAAAGCATGAATCAACGTATCCGCCTTACAAAGCGCCTGCTCTACGAAAGTTTGCTCGAACTTCTCGGAGATCGGACAGTCGAAGAGATCAGCGTAAAGGAATTGTGCGAGCATGCCGGGATCAACCGGTCAACTTTTTACGCGCATTTCGGATGTGTACGCGACGTGATAACGGAGATCGGACGTGAAATAACGGAAAAAGTCAGGGATATTTGCCGCCGCGAAGGATCGAATCCGAAAATCGCTCTTGAACAGATCTGCGAGTACCTGTACCGAATGAAAAGTACGGAAATGGTCCTGTTCCGTAATCACACGGATAAAGAGCTTTCTTCAGCGTTTGAGTCGCTCAGCGCTGAATTCTACCATATAGGAAACTTTGATATAAAGCCTCAGGACGAAAAACTTACTCTTGCATTTATTAACTACGGAATGTTCAATCTCATTAAAACGTGGCTTACGGAGAATATAGAGAAAACGCCGAAGGAGATTTCGGCTCTTCTTCTTGACAACATTCTGAAAGTGAATTCAGGCAAATGTCATTAGGGACGGTTCTTTTTGACTCATTTTCTTGAATTCGCTCTCTGCATGAGCCAAAAAGAACATCCATGCCGCAAAGCCGCACACGAAATGCACGAAGAAAAGGATGGATGTCCATACTCTGAGGACATTTGTCTTTTTCTTCGCATTAACCGTCCCCATTGACTCCGGCTGAATTTCCTTCCGCGCACATTGGGAAGGCTCCCACATCCAAAACAGACGCGCCACATTGAGACAGCTGTACAATCTTCCAAACGAACAGGGAGGTGAAAATCCGTGAAAAACGTGCGCATTACTGTGAAGCGGATCGCACGGTATGACGATCTGATCGCGCAGTATGAAAACCCCATCGAACATGCCTGTGACATGAAAGTGGGACAGGTCTTTCTCTGCCAGGGCTGGCAAAATCCGGAGGGCTTTTGCGACAGCGCCTGGGAGACCGTCTCCCCCTTCGTGCTGGCCCTGGCCCACGGGGCGCAGGATTTTTATGACGGCTGGATGAAAAACAAAGCGTCCGCCATGCTCTCCTGCAACGACGGGTTCCGGCCCGTGAGTTTTCTGCTGGAAGCGCTGGACGCGGACTGAGGAGGTACGAAACATGGAAGAACAACATCCCACCATGCTGGAGCTGCTGCTGGAAGCGCACATCGGGCTGGAGCGGCAGGGGCCGGGCAGCCCGGAGACGGTGCGGAAGGCCCTCTCGTTTTTGGACGCGCCGGAGCGCTTTGGCCGGATCGCGGACCTGGGCTGCGGCACCGGGGGACAGACGCTGCTGCTGGCGGAGGATTTGCCCGGGTCCATCGTGGGGCTGGACCTGTTCCCCGTCATGGCGGAGAAGCTGAACCAGCGGGCGCAAAGCCGGGGTCTGGGGGACCGGGTACGGGGAATCGCCGGGGATATGGCCGATCTGCCATTTGAACGGCAGTCCTTTGACCTGATCTGGTCCGAGGGGGCCATTGACAACATCGGCTTTGAGACCGGGCTGCGCCACTGGCGGGACTTCCTCAGGCCGGGGGGCTATGTGGCGGTGAGCTGCCCCTGCTGGCTGAGCGCCGAGCAGCCCGCCGCCGCAGCGCGCTTCTGGGCCGAGGCAGGCAGTCCGCTGGACACGGTGGAGACCAACCTGGGCCTGCTGCGCACTTGCGGCTATCAGTTCGTCGCCGCCTTCGCCCTGCCGGAGGAATGCTGGACGGAGCACTACTTCGCGCCCCGGGAGCGGGCCATCCAGGCGATGCTGGAGAAATACCCGCACAGCGAGGAGATGCGCGCCTACGCCGCCATGAACCGGGATGAGGTGGCGCTGTATCGGCAGTACGGGCGGTACTATGGCTATGTGTTCTTCATCGGACGTGCGATCTGACGGACAAAAATGAGTCAAAAAGAACCGTCCCCATTGACTCATTTGACGAATTCGTAGGTTTTTCTTGTAGGGCGCGCCGACCCGGCTCGCCCTACAGGGCGTGTACGGATTCGCCGTAGGTGGAAGCAAGCCGTTCCCGTGTGCTGCGGGGCCGTCGGGGACGCCGGCCCCTACACGAGCCGTTACTCTCTTTTTCTCCTCTCCGCTTCACCGTCCACGATACCAACCGCTGTCTTCTTTTTCTCCCGTCTCCTTCCCCGTCAACGACACCAACCGCTATTTTCTTTTCCTTCTGTCCGCTTCCCCGCCCGCGCCACGCGCTACTATCGTTTCGTCCCGTCCGCCTCTCCCCATCTATATATGAAGCGGCCATACCGGAGCATTTTGCTCTGGTATGGCCGCTCTTTTTGCCTCAGCTCAGGCCGCGTTTGCGGTCTGAGCCGGGGCTTATTTCAGGTTCTCAGGCTTCCTTGTACAGACGGTAGAGGAAGGTGACGATGTGGCCGGCGGTGAGGGTGGACTGGGGGGCGAAGTGGGTCGCGTCCACGCCCTCGGTGACGCCCAGGCTCACGGCCCAGAGGATAGGCTCGTAGTAGTAGTCGTCGGCAGTCACATCCTCAAACGGGTTCTCCGCATCGGTCGGGACGCTGCCCTTGGCCGCACGGTAGAGGAAGGTGACGGCCTGGCCGCGGGTGACGGTGAGGTTGGGGGCGAAGTGGGTCACGTCCACGCCCTTGATCACGCCGGTCTCGCTGCCCCAGAGGACGGCCTTGTAGAACACGTCGGTCTCGCTGACATCCTCGAAGGGGTTCTCCGCCGTGGCGGGCTCGGGAGCGCCCACGGCCTTCCACAGGGCCAGCACGGTCTGGGCGCGGGTGTAGTCGGAGGCAACGCCGAAGTGCTCCTCGGTCTCCGGCCCGGCAACGCCCTTTTCCACGGCCCAGTACACCGCGTCAAAGAACCACTCGCTTGCATCGTCCGCGTCGTCGAACAGCTCAGGCTCCGGCTGCGGAGTCGGGGTGGGCGTGGGCTTGGGCGCGGGCTGGACGTACTGCTTGGTGACGATGCGGGTGTCGGTGTAGGTCTCGCCGTCCAGTTCATAGCTGACTGTGTAGGTGGTGGTCATGCCGGACCGCTCCTTCTCGGCTTCCAGCTCCACCTCCAGCGTGTGACTCTCGTCGTTGGCGCAAGTCAACTTCAGGGTGGCGGTGGCGAAGTCCTGCGCCCAGGTGAAGACGGGGCTGCCCCAGGCGTGGCCGATGGCGGGCAGGGTCTCAGTCTTCGTGTCGGTCCAGGTCTCGCCGTCCGGTCCGGTGACGGTGGCGACGTAGACGGTCGCGCCGGCGTTCTCGCAGTCGGGGGCGGCGCTGGCTTCCTCGTCCAGTTCGACGGCGGCATCCAGCACCGTGTCCTCCGCGCCGGGCAGCCGGAAGGTGGCGGTGGCGGCGCTGAAGTCCTCAGCCCAGCTCCAGGTCGGCTCGCTGTACAGGCACAGCTCCACAACGGTGGGCTCCTCGCTCACGGCGGTGTCGTCGTCGCGCTCGGCGGTGGTGACGGTGACGCTGACACGGGTGCCCGCGTCCTCGTCATAGGTGTAGGCGAACTTGAGCGTGGCAAGGACTTCCTCCGCCGCGATCTCCTCCACGGAGGCGTAGGTGAAGGTGACGGTGCCGGCTCCGTCGTCGTGGACGGAGCAGTAGTCCAGCGCACTGTCGCCGGAGACGAAGGTCAGCACTTCGGGATCATAGGTCGCGGTGAGCAGGCCGTTGCGGGAAGCCTCGGTCTCGCTCAGCTCCACGGCCATGGTCTCCGGCGCGTCGTCCTCGGCGGGGGTGCCAAGCTCGGCGTACTGGGGCTGCGCCACCTGACGGCCGCGGATGGCGTTCAGGCTGCCGCCCACGGCGTTGACGGGCTCGGCACTGCCGAAGCGCTCCAGCTCGGTGCTGCCGCTGGGGAAGGCCTCGGAGCCGTCCAGCATGGCACTGCCGTCGCCCACGCGCTGGAGCTCAGGCAGGCCGCTGAAGGAAGCGCCGAACCTGGCACGGAAGTCAAAGCTCTCTGCCACAGTGCCCTCGCCGGACTCGGGCTCCTCGGCCACGGGCGGACGGAACATGGACTCCGTCTGCGCGTCGTAATCGCCGATCAGGCCGTCGATGTTGGTGACCTCCTCCGGCAGCTCGCCGCAGAAGCCCACGTCACCGGCGGGGTCGGAGCTGAAGTCGATGAACCAGACCGCCCCGGTGCTGTTCACGGCCACCACCAGACCGTAGGTGTCGGCGGTCTCCGCCCAGGCCATGGAGGCGTCCGCCTGGTCGGCCAGGGTGATGCCGGTATCCAGGTAGGCCCGATAGTTGTATGTGCCCTCGTCGATGTTGATGATCACGAGATAGAGGACGCCGTCCGTGTCAAGGACGAAATACTCGTAGAAAGCGGTATCGGGAGTGCCGTCCTCATCTGTGTCGATCTCCTCCTCGCCGACGTAGGCGATGCCCGCCATGTCGGGGATGGAGCTGCTCATGTTCCAGCCGTAGTAGTCCGGCTTGACGACCCAGCCAATCTCGGTGGTGAAGAGGAACTGATACGCGCTGTTCTCGCCATATTCCGCGTCGTAGAAGGCGGGATAGTTGGCCACATCCTGGGCGGGGAAATTGGCATAGAAAGAATCCACGTCGTCCCAGTCGGACGCGCTGAAGTCCGCCGCGTTCAGGACGGAGTAGTTGCTGTCCATACCGGCCAGATACAGGTCGCCGCCGCGGCCGCCTGCCGTCAGGGCGGCGGGGGCGTCGGCACTGGCGACGTAGCTCAGGTCGGCCAGGCTCAGGGCGGCGAAGTGGTCGCCCGCGCCGTCGCTGATCTGGGCGGTGACGCTCAGGTCGGGATGCACCAGGGGCTTGACGGTGACGTTCACCGTCCCGGTGAGCTGCTCGCCCAGGTCGTTGCTATCCACAGTGGTGACGGTGATCTGCGTCGTGCCTTCGTGCACGGCGGTGATCAGACCGGTTTCGTCCACGGTGGCGACGGACGCGTCGCCGGAGCTGACGGTGTAGGCGTTGGTATCGCCCAGCTTGACCTTGATCTTGAGCTGCGCGGTCTGGGTCTCATACATCTCCACGCCGGTGGGCTTGACGCGCAGCACCAGGTCGGTGGCGGGTTCGAAGGCGTACAGGCCGACCACGGGCCAGACAGCGTTGTTGAAGTCGCCCAGCTCGGCGTTGCGGGCCGGCTCGTTGGGGTCGATGGCGTAGAGCCGCGCCACATCGTCGCTGCCGTCATAGTAGGCCAGATACAGGAAGTCGGCGCTCTCGTCGTAGGCCAGGGAGGCCCAGATGCTGTTGGTCACGTCGGAGACCCCCTCCAGCGTCAGGCCGGTGGGGCCCAGATCCTCGGAGAGCAAGGTGCCCTCCATATCCAGCACGAAGAGCCAGAGCTCGCCGCTCTCGGTCAGCACGAAGTAGGGGGCGCTGTCGGCATGGGTGTCGCCGTCGGCGTCCACATAGTCAAAGCGGAGGCCGGTTTCGGCGATGACGGCCATAGGATCGCTGCTGAAGCTTTCGGAGAGGTCCCAGTGGTTCAGGCTGCCCGCCTCGGGAGACAGGACCTCGAAGTAGGTACCGCCGTTGCACAGTCCGCCCACGCGGAAGCCGGCGTCCAGACCCCAGGCCAGGATCATGTCCTCGGGCACATTGGCCGCGTCGGAGGGGATCCACTGGCTGACGATGCCGCCCAGCGGGGTGATTTCATAGGTGTCGGCGTCGAAGACGTACATGGTGTCCTCGGTGGAGCCATAGACCAGGTCGTCCACCAGGACGCCCCAGCGCAGCTCGCCCACCTCGGCGACGCCGCTCCAGTCGCCCGGCTTGTCGGTGTCGAAGACGGAGGCCATGCCGTGGCCGTCGGCGTCCCAGATGATGCCGCGCAGCTGCGTCACGGGGGCGTCCTCCACGGTGACGGGGACGCTGGCGCTCAGATGCGGCTCGGCGCTGGTGGTGACGGTGATGCTGGTGCTGCCCACGGCAAGGCCGGTGACCTCGCCCTTGGCCGTGACCGTGGCGATGCGCTCATCGGCGCTCTCGAAGCTGACGGCCTTGTCCTCCAGCGTCCAGGGGTAGACCGTGGCGGTGAGCGCCGCCGTCTGGCCGCGCAGCAGGTTCATGCTGGCGGGTTCGACCTCCACGCCGGTGGCCACGTCGGTGGGCTGGAGGCCCTGGCCGCGGCCCGGCACGATGAACAGACCGTTCACGCAGGCGTACAGACGTGCGGAGGTGTTGGAGCTGTCGTTCTCGGTCCCGCCGACCTGGTTGGCTCTGCTGGCCGCGCCGGTCTCGGTGTCCAGGACCCACAGATAGTGGTCAGAGTACTGCGTCTCGTCGTAGTTGGCAGCCAGGTACAGGATGCCCTTGTTGCGATCCCAGGCCAGGCCGCCGCCCTCGCTGTAGTTGTACACGCCCATGGGCCCCACGAGTTCGGCGGTGACCAGCTTGGGGGCGGGTTCGGGCCCTTCCTCGCTCCCCGGGTCGCTCTCGAAGTCGAAGGAAGCGAACACGGTATCGACCGGAGGAGGAACGGAGGCGTCGGACAGCGCGAAGGAGAAGAGCTTGCTGGAGGAGGGGCCGCCCTCGCTGGCCACGTAGAAGACGCCCTGGTCGTCGATGGCCAGCGCGTTGGCCGGAGCGGTCTCCTCGGAGAGGGTCAGCGCCAGGACCTGCGTCAGCGCGCCGGTGAGCAGATCCATCGTGTAGATGGCGTTGTCGCTGCCCAGGACGTAGAGCTGGCCGTCCAGGCGGTTGCAGGCCATGTCATAGACGGTGTCGGTGACGGTGCTGTACTTGCCGACGCGCTGGGCGTCCTCCAGCTCGTCGATGTCGGCGGCGTAGAAATAGCCGTCGCTGCCGGCCATGTAGACATAGCCGTCCACATACTCGGCGGCCCGGACGCTGACGCCCAGGGGGCTGAACACGCTGATGCCGTCATAGTCGCCGGTCTCGTGGTTATAGCTCAGGGTGGCAGGGTCGATCTGCCACACGCGGTCGCCGCTGCCGGGTCCGGCGGTGGTGGCGGCGGTGACGAAGCCGTACATGTTGCCGCTCAGATCCTCCGGCTCGGCGCCGGTGGCGAAGGTGGCGGTATAGGTGTTACCTGCGTAGTCGCCCACGACCAGCAGGGCCGTGGCGGGCAGCTTGCCCTCCGGGGTCAGCTCCACCGTGACGGCCTCGCCGGGCGCGCTCTGTTCGGGCACGGCGGCGGCGAACTCCCTGGAGCCGCCCTTGTTCAGGATGCCCACATAGGCGATGTACTGGTTGTCCTTGGCCTGGACCGTCAGCTTGCCGCTGAGCAGATCCAGGAACAGGCCGTCCACAGTGGGGGCAGTGTTGTCCACGGTGACGGTGTAGGCGATGGCCGCGCCCTCGCCCACCGCGCCGCGCTCCAGCACGGTCCGGAAGTCCTCGGCGGAGAGGACGCCGGAGGTGGCCACGCCGCCGTTTTCCCTGGCGCTGGCGATGGCATAATACTCCGGCAGGGCGTAGAAGCCGACGGTGACGCTGTCGCCCTCGTTCAGGCCCAGGCTCTTGAGGGTCTTGCCGAAGGTGAAGTTGGCGGGGCTGGTGTTCTGCCAGGCGCCGCCGTTGGGATAGTAGTAGGGCGCGTAGCGGTTGCCGCCGACAGCGCTCATCCACAGGACCTTGCCGTCCGCGTCGGTGACGGCGGCCGCGTAGCTGGCGATGTTGCGGATGGGCAGGAAGTTGACCTGGCGGATGGTGTCCTCGGCGTTGAGGGCCAGGCGGTCAGCCGGGAAGCTCTCCTCCACGGTGAAGGGGTTGCCCATGTAGACACGGGTGGTCCCGTCCGCGGCGGACTGGATGCTCAGGTAGTTGGTGTTGGCGTTGCCCAGGTACGGCAGCTTGCCGGTGCCGTAGGCCTCCCCGATGGGGCTCGTGCGGTCAAACATGGACGGGTCGGACCAGTTTCCGCAGAAGGCCAGCATGGGGATGGAGTGGGTCACGTCCAGGATCTCGCCCTCGCCGCTGGCGTCGGGCTCCAGATAGGTGTAGGCCTGGACATAGAAGCCGCGGGTGAAGTAATTGCCCAGCAGCAGGGCGATCCAGTCCTGGTCCACCTGGATGCTGACGGTGACGGGGGTGGGCTCGGTGATCTCCACATACTGCTTCACGCAGCTCTCCAGGATCAGCCGGGCGTCCACGGAAGTGACGGCCTCGTCGCCGTCCACGTCGGCGGCCGCCTGGTCAAATTCGGCCTCGGCGGGATAGCTGTCGGTCAGCTTGTCCAGGATGGCCTGGGCGTCGGCCTCGTCGGTGACGCCGTCCCGGTTCACGTCGGCGTCCAGCGTGAAGTAGTCGCCGTAGGTCTCGCCGTTCACCGTATAGGTCACGTCCGCGCCGATGAGCATGGTGGCGCTGTCCTGCAGCATACCGTAGCCGCCGTTTCCGGCGACGCCCTGGGTGAACACGTCCGTGCGGAAGTGGAAGCAGGTCCCCTCCTCCGTCAGCGGATAGACGGTGAAGGAATACTCGTAAGCGCCGGTGGCGTCGGGGTCGTCGCCCAGCTCCGCCTTGACCTTGCCGTCGCGGGCGGAGTCGGGGAACAGGGTGGCGTCCTCGTCCATCAGGATGTAGCTCCGGGCGTTCACGGCGTTGCCCACGTTGGCAAGGCCCGCGCCCTGGCCCAGCAGGGACCAGTAATCGCCGTAGGAGTCATAGATGGGCACGGCGGTGCTCATCAGCAGGGAGTTGATCAGCTGGCGCGCCGTCAGGCCGGTCCTGGCCTCCAGGTCGTTGTCCCGGATGTACTGCCCCAGCACGGCGGCCATACCGGCCACCTGGGGGGAGGCCATGCTGGTGCCGCTCATCAGCTCGTAGGTCTCGTGGCTGCCGGTCTCGACGCCGCCTTCAAAGTGGTGGCCCTGGACGGAGTAGATGCTGCCGCCGGGAGCGGCGATCTCCGGCTTCAGGGTCAGGGAGCCGTGTACGCCCCAGGAGGAGAAGCTGGAGAGCTCCTGCTGATCCCCCGCCTCGCCCACCAGGAGCTGCAGCGTGTCGTTGACGGTGAGGGTGCCGGTGTAGTAGGGCTGCTCGCCGTCCACATAGGCAGACTGGGCCATGATCGCCTCGCCGTCGGCCTGCGTGATGGACACGACGGGAGCGCTGTACTGGTAGCCGCTCAGGTCCATGCTGATGGTACCGGCCCTGTTGTTGAAGATGATCACGCCGATGGCGCCCTGGGCGATGGCGGCGTTGGCCTTCACGAAGAAGGAGCTGCTGCCGCGCTTGCAAATAGCGATCTTGCCGCTCAGGATCTCGCTGCCGAGATCGGAAAACACATCGTTCCCGCTGACACCGATCGCGGTCTTTCCGCTATCATTGTCCTCAGTCGTCAACGGAGTAACACCGGGACCGTCCACCAGGACGTACTCCAGCTCGCCCTGGGCGGCCAGGGTGGTGAAAGGCGCGTTGCCGTTGCCGCTGGTCTCCGTAAAGAAGACGGCCAGATCCCCGAACATCAGGGGGAAGCCGGTCTGACCGCTGTTGTCCACGGAGGCCACGGTCAGGGAGTTGGTGAACGAGCCGGGCGAGCCGCCGGTGGCGTAGTTCACGTCGTCGATGTAGAGATAGGGATAGGGATGCGCCTCAGGCGTGCTGTTCCAGTAGCTGTTGTTGCCGGCGGAGAAGGAGACGACCAGGCCGTTTTCCACCAGCTTGTTCATCACGTCCTCATAGCCCTGGGAGAAGGCAAAGCCGGATACGGAGGAGCCCAGGGACAGGTTGGCGCTGTCGCAGCCCAGCACGATGGCGTCCTCGATGGCGGCCATATAGTCGGAGTCGTAAGCGCCGCCGCCCTGGCCGAAGACCTTCATCTCGATCAGCTGCGCGTCGGGGGCCACGCCCTGGACGCCCACCTCGCTCAGCGCGGTCTTCCATTCGCCGTCCACCTGGACGTAGCGGTTGGCCGCGGCGATGCCGGAGACGTGGGAGCCGTGGTTGCCCTGGGTGTCGTTCTCGTGGGTCACGTCATAGTTCCCGTCCACGTAGTTGTAGCCGTAGGGGATCTTGGCGTTGATGTAGGCCTCGGCCCCGGTGGCTCCGGAGTTGAGCTGGCTGGCCACGGCGTCGATGTCCGCGGCGGTCATCAGCGTCACGTCCGCGCCGCTCTCGGCCAGGGCATACTCCAGGCCCTCGCCGGAGAAGGACCGGTGGGCGATGTCCGCGCCGGTGTCGATGATCGCCACGCGGCTGCCCGCGCCGGTGTAGCCCTCGGCCCAGGCCGGGCCGGAGCCGATCTGCACGGAGGAGGTGCCGGTGTTGGGCTTGTCCGCCCCCAGCTCCACCCGGTCGGGCTCGTAGCGGTTCTCGATGATCACGTCCGCCACGCCGGGCACGGCCCGGATGCTGGCGATCTGGCCGTAGAGGACCTCGGCGGAGATCATGTTGGCCGCCAGGGTCAGGTTCCACTTGACCGCCAGAGGTCCGCCGATGGCGGACTCGATGGCACGGGTCAGCGCGGCCTGCTCCAGCCTGAGGCTGCTGCGGTACAGCCGGGCGGCGGTGTTGGCCGCGATGTCCTCCATCAGGAAGCCCGCGCCGATGGTGGACGTGCGCTCCAGGACGATGGAGACGCGGACCGTGTCCGTAAGCCGGTAAGGCTCCGCCTCACGCGCTTCGTCCTCCGGGAGTACGCTCCACTGGAGGAGTCCCAGTCCGTCGGCGTCCACAGGCGTCAGCTCCAGCCGCTGGAGCCGGGACTGCGCGGCGCGCTTCTCCGTCGCGCCGGCCATGGGGACCAGCAGCGTGGAGAGCAGCGCCAGCGTGAGCGCAACGGAAAGCAGACGTTTCCACTTGTGTTTCATGCTGTGTTCTCCTTTCAAGGTGTATCCTGTGCCGTTGACCGGCGCGCCCCGCCCCCTCCGTTTCCGGGCGGAGGCGCGCCTTCGGCGAATACCATTAAATTTACTCTTTCTTCCTAAATTTTGCAATGGTTTTTTCCCCCAGCGCCCGGCTTTTTTGCGCAAAAACCGCGTTCCGGGCGGCCCCCCACGTTGGGAAGCGCGCCCGGAACGAAGTTGTCACATTTTCATAATATGCAGGAAACATTCATCTCACAAAAAGCAGAAGCGCTCCGCCCCCTCGATGCGGATGGGGGTGGAATAGTAGACCTCCGCCAGCTTCGCGGCGTACTCGGTATCCCGCGCCCCGGCGGTCTCGTAGCTGGAGTGCATGGCCAATTGGGCCAGGCCCACGTCGGCCCCGTGGAGGCTGACCTGGACGTTGCTCAGGTTGCCCAGGGTGCTGCCGCCGTCGATGTCGCTGCGGTTGGCGAAGCGCTGCCAGGGCACCCCGGCCCGCTGGCAGAAGGCGATGACCACGGCGCGGGAGAAGCCGTCGGTCATGTAGCGCTGGGCGGCGCTCTCCTTGATGACCAGGCCGCCGTTCAGGTGGCAGCGGTTGACCGGGTCGCTCTTTTCCGGGTGGTTGGGGTGGACGGCGTGGCCGTTGTCGGCGGAGAAGAAAAAGCTGCCGGCCACGGCCCGGAGATAGTCCTCCTCGCTGTGCCCCAGGGCCGCGTTGATCCGCCGCAGCGTGTCCTTCAGGAAGGTGCCCCGCGCCCCCTGCTTGGTCAGAGAGCCCACCTCCTCGTTGTCGATGACGGCGTAGACCGCCACGCCCGCCGGGTTCTCCGCCCGGAGGAAGCCGTGCAGGTTGGCAAAGACGTTTTGCAGGTCGTCCAGCTTGGGGGCGGAGACAAACTCCTCCGCCGCCCCCCAGAGGGTGCCTGGCTGGCGGTTCACCAGGGACAGCTCCCGGGAGACGACGTCCCCCGGCTCCACCCCCAGCTCCTCGGCCAGCAGGGCGTCAAAGCCGCCGGGCCCCAGGGCCCCGGCGCTCAGCAGCGGGCAGAGGTCCACCGCCCGGTTGTAGACAAAGCCCTTGTTGATGTCCCGGTTGAAGTGGATGCAGAGGTTGGGGATCAGCAGCACGTCCCGGTCGATGTGCAGCAGACGGCTGACCACCTGTTCCCCCTCCCGCACCAGCACCCGCCCGGCCAGGCCCAGGGGGCGGTCCAGCCAGGTGGAGTTGATCATGCTGCCGTAGGACTCCACGTTCAGGCGGAGATAGCCGTCCGGCCCGGACAGCTCCGGCGCGTCCTTCAGGCGAAAGGCGGGGCTGTCGTCATGGGAGACGCAGATGCGGAAGTGATAGTGTCCCCCCGCCAGGCGGAAGGCGATAATACTGGAGCCGTTGCGGACCACGTAGTAGTTCCCGTCAGGCCGCAGGGTCCAGGGCTGCCCCTCGGACAGGGCGGTGAAGCCCGCCGCGTCCAGGGCGGAGCGGATCTGCGCCACCGCGTGGAAGGGGCTGGGCGCGTCGTGGATGAATTGCAGCAGCGCGTGATTGATGTTGTGCATGGTATGTATTTGCCTTTCTCTCCGGGTCATGGCGCACCGTTCAAACGTGGCCCAATAGTAAAGATGTATCGTATTCCCGCCGGGTGAGGCTGTAGCGCGCCAGGTCCACCACACCCCGGTTGTTCTGACCCTGGCCGTTGAGGGTCATGCGGTAGAACAGGCCGCACTTCTGGATGACGTGGCCGGAAGCGGTGTTCTCCACGTCGTGACAGGCCCCCACCTCCGGCATTCCCACCGTGAGGAAGAGGAAGCGCAGCACGGCGGAGATCGCCTCCACGCTGATGCCCAGGCCCCACCAGTCCCGGCCGATGCAGGCACCCAGCTCCGCGCAGGCGCCGTCCTTGAGGTATCGGACCACGCTGACGGTGCCGATGGGCTCCCCCAGCAGCTTGGGCACGATGCCCCACTGGTAGAACATGGGGTCGGCGTAGCGGGCGCACCACTCGGAAAACAGCTTGCGGGTGGTCTCCAGGCTCTCGTGGGGTTTCCAGGTGAGAAAACTGGTCACCCGGGCGTCCCCCGTCCAGTTGCGGAAGGCCGCCTCCGCGTCCTCCGGGCACAGTCTGCGCAGCCAGAGCCGCGGCGTCTCCAGCGTCACCGTTCCTTTGTGCTCCATGTGCTTCTCCCTCCCCGAATGGATGCGCGCAGCGAAAAGCTGCGCAATCCCTGCAAGTATACGACCCCGGGCCGGGCTTGTCAATGCCAAACACGCGAAAAAGCGCCGCCCTTCCCCCACTTCCGGGGGAAAATGGCGGCGCTTCCGGTATTCTCTTCCAGTTTTTTCGCTCAGGCCCCGATCACGTCCCGGAAAAAGCGCAGGGCGTTTTTCCAGCAGATCTGCTCCGCCTGGGCCGGGGTGAAGACCCGCTCCAGGGACTCCGCCAGGGCCTGCTGGCCCCCGGCGTCGCCCCAGGCAAGGCGGCTGTCCATGCCGTCATAGTCGCTGCCCAGGGCCAGGGCCTCGACCCCCGCCACGTTCGCCATGTGGCGCAGGTGGCGCAATACGTCGTCAATCTCCGTGGTCTCCCCTTTCCCGACGGCCTCCGGGCGGAGGAAGCGGGCGTAGTAGTTCACGCCCACCACGCCCCCCGCGTCGCCGATGGCGCGCAGCTGCGCGTCGGTCAGGTTGCGGGGCACGTCGCAGAGGGCCCGGGCGCAGGAGTGGGAGGCGGCGAAGGGTTTGCGGCTGAGGCGCGCCACGTCCCAGAAGCCCCCTTCGCTCAGGTGGCTCACGTCCACGGCAATGCCCAGCTCGTTCATCCGCGCCACCGCCTCCATGCCAAAGGGCTTGAGGCCGCGCCCATGCGCCGCCGGGTCCGGGCTGTTGGGCCAGCCCAAGGAATTTTCATAGTTCCAGGTCAGCGCCGCCATGCGGACGCCTTTTTGATGCCAGTCGTCCAGGCGCGCGATGTGGCCGTTCAGGGCCACGCAGTCCTCCACGGTCAGCATCCCGCCGACTTTGCCCGCCGCCTGGTTTTCCAGCACCTCCGCCGCCGTCCGGGCCGGGGCCAGGGACGCGGCGCTGCGCTCCAGCTCCCGCTGCCAGGCCGCGCAGGCCCCTTCAAAATATGCCTCCGGCGTGTCGGGCATCCAGGGGCGCTGGGGGCCCTGGGGATTCCAGGGGACGAAGACGGCGAAGCACTGGCAGAGCGTCCCGCCCCGGCGCAGCTTGTCCAGGCTGACATGGCCGCCGGACAGGCTGTCCAGGTGTTCCCCGGCATAGAGGCGCGCTATCGTGTCACAGTGCAGGTCGAAGACGTGCATCACTCCACCCAGAAGACGCGGCCCGGCTTGCGGGCGGGCGGCGCGGGCAGACTTCCGGCGGGATAGCCCAGGGCGCAGTGGCCCACGCCCTCATAGTCCCCCTCCACGCCATGTTCGCGCAGGAAGGCCTTCCACGACTCGGTCTCAAATTCCTCTTTCGCCCGGTGAATCCAGCAGCTGCCCAGGCCAAGGGCGTGGGCGGCCAGCATCAGGTTGCCCATCACCAGGCTGGCGTCATAGACGCCGGTGGGCACGCTCCGGTCCGCCAGCACCACCAGCACCGCCGGGGCCCCGTAGAAGGGGTCCATGTCCGGCTGGCCCATCACGGCGGCGTTGGCCTCCATGAGCCGGTCCCGTGCGGCCCGGTCCGTGACGGCCACCACGATGGCCCCCTGGCGGCCCCGGCCGCTGGCGGCGTAGAGTCCGGCCTGGATCACCGCCTCCAGGGTCTCCTTCGGGGGCATCTCCGTGCGATAATTGCGGCAGCTCCGCCGCTCCAGCATGGCTTGCAGTACCTCGTTCATGCTGCGCCTCCTTGTCATCGTATGTCAGGATTCTCTCCGTTTCCGGTTCAGATACTCGTCCAGCTCCCGCCGGACCTTTTCCGGGATCTCCCGCTTCACCGGGCAGACGGCGGCGCAGGCCATGCGGCGGACGAACTCCGTCACGAAGGCGCTGTCCAGCAGAATCTGCTCGGCGGACAGCAGCTCCGGGGTGTCGTAGCGGGTGTGGATGTTGGCCTGGCTGGGCAGGGCGCTACGGGCGAAGCTCACCGCCGGGACGCCCCGGTCGGCGAAGGGGGTGGAGTCGCTGGAGTAGACCCCCTGCCGGGGCGCGATGCCCCAGCCGGTTTCCGCGCCCAGATAGCGCAGATAGTGTACCAGGGCCTCCTCCCCGCTGACGCAGGCGATGAAGCGGCCCATCACCGAGCCGATCATGTCCAGGTTGACCACCAGGGCCAGCTTGTCCAGCTCCTCCGCGTGGGCGGCGGTGTAGGCCTTGGAGCCCAGAAGCCCCCGCTCCTCGCTGCCGCAAAACACCACCCGCAGGCCGTAAGTGCGCGGCGCGTCCCGCAGGGCCTCCAGGACGCAGAGCTGGCCCAGGCAGCCGCTCAGGTTGTCATAGGCCCCCCGGGACAGGGGCGTGGAGTCGTAGTGGGCCGTGAGGACGATCCATTCGTCCCGGCTTCCGGGCAGCTCCGCCACCACGTTGCGGCTCTCCCCGGTCCACTCCCGCTGGCGCAGGACGATATGGGCCTTCTGCGCCCGGCTTTGCACCAGGCGAAAGGCGTCCTTGGCGTTGAGGTTGACGCCGGGCAGCTTGTTGCCCAGAGAGACGTAGCTGCGCAGCTCCTTTTGGTCCATGTCCCGGTCGGCATAGTGGACGTTGCCGGTGTAGGTGAGGAAGCCCAGCGCGCCCGCTTTGTACAGATCCTGATAGAGAAAATGCGTCACAAAGCCGTCCAGCAGCACGAGCTTTCCCCGGGCCCGGGCCAGACTCGCCGGGTCGGTGTTGGGCAGATACACCAGCTCCGCCTCCACGTCCCCGCTCCCGGCGCAGCGGTAGCCCTCGCAGGGGATCTCCACGCCGTCCACGGTCAGCACGGCGGACTCCACCTCCGCCATCTCCACCGGGAACGGCTCCAGCCAGGCTTTGGCCCCCAGGGCCGCGCAGCGGTCCCGCAGGGCCTCCGCCGCCCGCAGCTCCGCGTCGCTGCCGCCGGTGCGGATGAAGGACAGGCGCTCCAGCAGGCCGCGCACTTCGTCGATTGTCATGTCGTATGCCTCCGAATGGGTTTCATTTTTCCAATCTCTCGTTGCCTCGCAGCGTTTCGCGCCCGCAGGCGCGAAACAGAGTTCAAATCATTTTTGCCGGAACCCTTGTTTCGGCAAAAATACTTCTCGCGGAGCGCGTGTGCCCTCCCCCGCGCCACCGCGCTCGCGCAGCGCATCCTTCTCGATTCAGAACCCAGCGAAGCGGTTCTGAATCGAAATCATGTCAGTTTCCCCCGCAGCCGCCGCAGGGTGGGGACCAGAATGCCGATGACCGCCAGCTGCACCGGGGTCATCACCGCCGCCTGCACCAGGCGGGTGCTCAGCAGGGGCAGGTAGGGGCTGCCGCTGGTGATGCTGATCCAGAGGGTGTTCAGGCCCAGGGAGCAGACAATCAGGTAAAGCAGCACGGCAGCCAGAATACGCAGCGGGTCGTCGCTTTTTCGCAGGAAGCGCCGCGGCACCCCCTCTACCTCCGGCAGCGTGGGAGGGGCGGCCTTCCTCCGCTTCTGGTACAGGAACAGGCCGTAGATCAGCCCGTGGACGAAGGCCGTCAGGGTGTAGCCGGGGAAAAAGACTCCGCTGGGGAACAGCAGCGCCCCCAGTACGTCGATCAGCGCCCCAAGCAGCGCGGCGGGCATGGGGCCGAAGAGAATGGCGGCCACGGCGATGGGAATGAAGGTGAAGCTGATGCGCAGATTCCAGAGGTTCACCGGGCGCAGCGCGGCCAGCACCACGCCCATGGCGGCCAGCAGGCCCAGATAGGCCAGCATTCGGACGTTCAGTCGTTTCATCGTTACGCCGTTCCCCTCAGCGGATGAAGTGGGTGCTGACCCGCTTCTCCTTCTCCGGCAGCCCGAAGGCCTCCCGGCCCAGGGCGATGCTCTTCATCAGGAAGGCGGCGTTGCGCCCCAGGGCGCGGATGGTCTGGAGCCCCTCCAGATCTTGGGCCGCCTCGCCGGGAGTGCGGCCGTGGACGGCGTTCCAGTACTGGCTGCTCACCACCGGCATCCCCGCGATGGTGAAATATTTGTTCAGCTCGTCAAAGGTGGCGCTGCAGCCGCCCCGGCGGGCCACGGCGATGGCCGCGCCCACCTTCATGGTCTTGTCGAAGCCGGTGCTGTAAAACAGCCGGTCGAGAAAGGCCACCACCGTGGCGTTGGCGGAGGCGTAATAGACCGGCGTGCCCACGAACAGCCCGTCGGCGGCCTCGAACTTGGGGGCCACGGCGTTCACCGCGTCGTCGAAGGTGCAGCGCCCCAGCCGGGCGCACTGCCCGCAGGCCACGCAACCCCGAATCGGGAGCTGGCCCACCTGAACCAGTTCGGTCTCGACCCCCTCCGATACCAGCGTGGTCCGCAGGGTCTCCAGCGCCAGCGCCGTGTTGCCCGCCGCCCGGGGCGAGCCGTTGATCAACAGTGCTTTCATATGTCGTTCCGCCTTTCCAGAATCGTCAGGGCTTGGTTGGAGTGAAGTATAGCACAGATGGGAGAAAAAGGGAAGCGGGAAAACGCGGGGCAGACCCCCGCCGGAAAACAAAAACCGCGAATCTGCTTCGCGGCTTTTGTTCATGCAGGATTCGTTTTTCAATCCCTGAATCCACTGTCCAGGCCTCTATGGGCTTATAAAAGCCTTTTTACCTCCTCCAGTGCCTCGATGATCGTATCAATCTTTGCCGCGACATCCCGCTTGCGGCTGCCCGCGTCGCGTCCCACCAGGTAGTCGATGCTGACACCAAAAAAATCTGCCAGCCGAATCAGCGCGTAGCTGTCCGGGTTTGTTTTTCCCGTTTCATAATTGGACAGGGTCTTCTGGTCGATCCCGGTTGCGTGCGCCACATCGACCTGTCGTAAATCCCTGTCCTCCCGCAGATCTCGGATGCGATTCATTGCGACCCCACCTCTTTCCGATTTACCATACTATTATTTTCCTAAAACTGACTTGACATACTAAATTATTTCCTGTATATTGTGGAATGTAGAAAAATTTTAGTAGAAGTCTCATCCATGTATGGACAGGAGGAAAACAGTATGTCTATGGTCGGCTTGCTTGCAATTCTCGCCGCGATCGCGGCCTTCGAGGTGTTCGCGTATCGTTGCAGCAAAAAATCAGCAGAAGTAAAAGTAAAATATCCGTTGGGGGACGTTTCCTCCTACCTCTTTCTGGTGGGCTTTGTCGGTCTCGGCTGCCTGATCGTCGGGATCGTGGCGGCAATCAAGGGCGGGAAAGTCAGCGCCGGAAGCTATTATCTGTTCTTTGGTCTCATTGGTCTTGCCATCGGCGCGGCTGCGTTTTTCTTTGCCTGGAGAAAGCTGCCCGCTGAAAAGAGAAACCTGCCCAAAGTGATGTATGCCATGGTGGTCATCGGCCTGGGCGCATCCTGGAGACTGGCCTGGTCCGTTTTCTGGCCGATCATAAAATGGTTATTGAGCGTTACGCTCCATATCGACCTGGGCGGCTCCGGAGGCGGCGGCAAACAGAGCGGCGGCGGATGGACGCGGTTTGTCTGCGACAACGTCAACATCCCCGGCTATTTCTATCTGAGTTCCGAGGACGAGTTCGGAGGCTACCTGAGAGACGACAAGGGCAACACGTTTTATGTCAGAAAATGGCGCAACGCCAACGGAGACTGGGTTGGCGGTACGGTGGAGGACGACGCCGGAAACCATTACCGGGCAGTATAAGACAAGCATTCGCACGCGCACGCCGGGATTCCCGATTTTGGAATCCCGGCGCGCTGATTTTTTCCGCGTCACCCGTGTCGCAAGATACAGTTTGTCAATGGGGACGGTTCTCGTTGACAACTTTTCCATGGTCTGCGCACGAAAACATGTCAACGAGAGCATCCATGCCGCAAAGCCGCACACGAAATGCACGAAAAAAGAGGGATGTCCATATTCTGAGGACATTTGTCCTTTTCTTCGCATTAACCGTCCCCAGTGACACTATCGCGCCCGCTCCGCCGAAACGAACAGCCTTCCCTTCCGGCTTTGCCCGTCGCCCACCTTTGTGATCTGCCCCTTGCCCTTGCCGCGGAGGCTGATCACGTCCCCGCTGCGGATCTGCGCGTCGGGCTTCAGGCACTCCTGATAATTCAGCTGCACCAGGCCCTGGGCCACCGCCTGGGCCGCCGTGGCGCGGGAGAGGCGGAACAATCCGGCGCAGACCGCGTCCAGCCGGGGGGTCGAGACGGAAAAGCGCAGCTGCTCTGTCTCTCGCTTCGGGACCGGCACCTCCGACAGGGGCAGTTCCCGGACCCGGACGCCCCAGCGGCCCACTTTTGTCAGGCTCAGCAGCAGATGCTCCTTCACCGAGGGCAGGCAATAGAGCCAGGCCCGCTCCCCGTCGATAAGGATGTCCCCCAGCCACTCCCGCTCCACGCCCAGGGCCAGGGCAGCGCCCAGCACGTCCCTGTGGCCCGGCGCGCCGAAGCGGGCGTGGAGCTCCAGGGCGCAGAGGAAGTCCGCCGGGTCCAGGGCCTCCGGCTCCATCCAGTCGGGCAGGAAGCAGGCGATCTGCCGCTCCGCCCCCGGATCGCCTCCTAGAAAGACCACCGGGCCCTCCGCGCCCTGCGCCCACCGGCGCAGTTCGTGGACCTCCGCCGGGGTCAGAAACTTCGTGTGGGTGGCTCCGCCGCTGCGGTTGGCCCGGCGGGACAGATCCTCCGCTCTGCGTCTCAGGTCCTCCTCCATGCCCTAGTCCTCCTTCTTTTCCCCGCCGGGGCGCGCATCGGCCAGGCGGGTCATATGGCTGCCCCGGGCCGTGCGCTGCACAAGCTCCGCGATCTGCCCCATGGCCCAGTCCACCTCGCTGCCGAACTCCCTGGCCCCGGTCCGGCGGATGCCGCTGCCCAGGGCGGACAGGCGGATCAGATTGTCGCTGGTGACCACGCGCACAGCGGCGTTTTTGCCGATGTCGTGCAGCAGCCGCTCGATGTACTGATCGGCGGTCTCGTTCTCCTTCGTATACACCACCCGGACCCCGGGCAGCAGCTCCTTCTCCCCCGGGTTGCCCGCCTTGGCGTAGCCGTCGAAGACCAGTATCAGTCGCTGCCGGTGAAGCCGTGATAGCTGATTAAAATCTCCGTCAGGCGGCTGCGGGCGCTGTCCAGGCTCCCTTCCGCCAGGGCCCGCAGCTCGTCCCAGGAGAAGATCAGATTGTAGCCGTCCACCACCAGCGTCTCCCGCCGCGTGCGCAGCATGACGCCGGTCTCCTCCGTCCGCTGCGCGGCGGGGCGGGTGTACATGGGGCGGCGGATGGGGCCGAACTCCCGCTCCATGATGGCCTCCAGCTCCGCCTCGTCGATGCTCGCCGGGCGCATCCGCAGCCGGGGAGCCGGGGGCGCGCTCCGGTCCCGGCCATAGCCGGTGTCCAGGTGCATCCAGGCGTCGGCCTTGTCCCACTTCACCAGCGTGGCCGCCCCGTGGGCGCAGAAGACGCTGTCCGGGCTGTTGTCCAGGTCGGCCTCCGGGTCGTAGCCCAGGGCCGCCACCACCTTTGCGGTATCATGGCAGGGCTGATAGCCGCTGACCTGGCAGGAAAAGCGCCCCCGCCCGCCGGTGTAGGCCGCCACCTGGGCGGCGTAGGCGCGCATGGTGTCCACGGGGCAGATGCCCCGCAGCAGCGCGCCGTGCTCCCCGTTCTCGCAGTCGAAGCGGGCGTGCATGGTCCGCAGGTCGCTGATGGCCCGGCCGGTCTGGGCCGGGGGCACCTCCAGCGTGAAGCGGTAGACCGGCTCCAGCAGCACGCTTTGGGCCTTCATCAGCCCCTGCCGCACGGCCCGGTAGGTGGCCTGTCGGAAGTCGCCCCCCTCCGTGTGCTTCTCGTGGGCCCGGCCCGCCAGCAGGGAGATGCGCAGGTCCGTGATCGGGGAGCCGGTCAGGACCCCCAGGTGCCGCTTCTCCGCCAGGTGGGTCAAAATCAGGCGCTGCCAGTTCAGCTCCAGCGCGTCCGTGGGGCAGCGGGTGTCCAGCTCGACGCCGCTGCCGGGGGGCAGCGGCTCCAGCAGCAGATGCACCTCCGCATAGTGGCGCAGCGGCTCGTAGTGGCCGCAGCCCTCCACCGGGGCGGCGATGGTCTCCCGGTAGAGGATCTGCCCCGCGTCCACCTGCACCTCCCAGCCGAAGCGCTCGGCGATGAGGCTTTTCAAAACCTCGATCTGCACCCGGCCCATGAGCTGCACGGACAGTTCCCGGCTCCGGGCGCTCCAGGAAACGCGCAGCAGCGGCTCCTCCTCCTCCAGCTGGCGCAGCAGCGGGAGGGCCTGGGCCGCGTCCACGCCCTCCGGCAAGCTCAGGCGGTAGCGCAGGGCCGGGGCCAGCAGGGGCAGCGGGGCGTCCGCCTCCGTGCCCAGGCCCTGCCCGGCCCAGCTGCGGCTCAGGCCCAGCACCGCCCCCACGTCCCCGGGGGAAAGTTCCTCCGCCGGGCGCAGCTTCGCCCCCTGGCTCAGCAGCAGGCCCGTCAGCTTTTCCTCCAGCTCCGCCCCGTCCCGGTCGGCGTAGCGCAGGGGCTGGCGGACGCGCAGCGTGCCCCCGGTCAGCCGCAGGTGGGTCAGCCGCCGCCCTCCCGCGTCCCGGCTGATCTTGAAGACCCTGGCCCCGAAGGCTTCCCCAAAGTCCGGCGCGGGGGCATAGCGCAGCGCGCCGTCCAGAAAGCCGTCAATCCCCTCCAGCCGCAGCCCGGAGCCGAACCAGCAGGGATAAAGCCGCCGCCGGGCCACGGCGGCGCGCAGGGCCGATTCCGTCAGCGTCCCCTCCGCCAGATAGCGGTCCAGCAGCGCCTCGTCGCACATGGCCAGCTCCTCCGCCGGGGGCGGACCGGTGAAGTCCATGACGCGCTCATCCAGGCGCTCGCGCAGCTGGCCCAGCACCGCCTCCCGCTCCGCGCCGGGCAGGTCCATTTTTGTCACAAACAGGAAGACCGGCAGCCGGTAGGCCCGCAGCAGCTCCCAGAGGGTCTCCGTGTGGGCCTGGACCCCGTCCGTCCCGCTGATCACCAGCACGGCGCAGTCCAGCACCGCCAGAGTCCGCTCCATCTCCCCGGAGAAGTCCACATGGCCGGGGGTGTCCAGCAGCGTGACCCGCCGCCCGGCGCGGGAGAAGGCCGCCTGGGCGGAGAAGATCGTGATGCCCCGCCGCCGCTCCAGCGCGTGGGTGTCCAGAGCCGTGTCCCCGTGGTCCACCCGCCCCGGCGTGTTCAGCACCCCGGCCCGGTGGAGCAGGGCCTCGCAGAGGGTGGTCTTCCCCGCGTCCACATGGGCCAGCACCCCCAGGCAGAGGGGCCTCTCCGCCGGTCCTGCTTCGCGTCCGTCCATCGTCCTCGCCTCCGTCCCTTTCGTTTTCCGTCAGTATAGCACGCCGCGCCGCCGCCGTCGAGGGCCGGGGCGCCGGATTTCTCCGAAAAGGACTTTCTTTGTTCACAATTGCGTGTTATAATCTGGAAGCATTCTATAAAACGAACATTCCTCCCGGCCCTTTGGCCGGGGGCTGCGGGAAAGGGAACGACAGGCTATGGGTTTGCTGGACAAGATCTTCGGTTCCTACTCCGACCGGGAGCTGAAAAAAATCCGTCCCATCGTGGACAAGATACTGGCGCTGGAGCCGGAATACGCCGCCCTCAGCGACGCGGAGCTGAAGGGCAAGACGCCGGAATTCCAGGCGCGGCTGGCCGCCGGGGAGACGCTGGACGCCCTGCTGCCGGAGGCCTTCGCCGCGGCGCGGGAGGCGGCCTGGCGGGTGCTGGGGATGAAGCCCTTCCCCGTCCAGCTCATCGGCGGCGTGGTGCTCCACCAGGGGCGCATCGCCGAGATGAAGACCGGCGAGGGCAAGACCCTGGTGGCCGTGCTGCCCTGCTATCTCAACGCCCTGGACGGCGGCGGCGTCCATGTGGTCACGGTCAACGACTACCTGGCCCGGCGCGACAGCGAGTGGATGGGCAAGGTCCACCGCTTCCTGGGCCTGAACGTGGGCCTGATCGTCCACGGCCTGACCGGGGACGAGCGGCGGGCGGCCTATGCTGCGGACATCACCTACGGCACCAACAACGAGATGGGCTTCGACTATCTGCGGGACAACATGGCCATTTATAAAAAGGACATGGTCCAGCGGGGGCACCACTTCGCCATTGTGGACGAGGTGGACTCCATCCTCATCGACGAGGCCCGGACCCCCCTGATCATCTCCGGCCAGAGCGAGGACAGCACCGACCTGTACCGCCGGGTGGACGACTTCGTCTCCACCCTGCGCCGGGTGGTCTACGCCAGCGTGGACGAGAAGGCGGAGGAGGACGAGAGCCTGGACGCGGACTACATCGTGGACGAGAAGGCCCGCTCCGCCAGCCTCACCGCCCGGGGCATCGAAAAGGCCGAGCGCTGGTTCGGCCTGGAAAACCTCAGCGACCTGGAGAACGCCACCCTGAGCCACCACATCAACCAGGCCCTGCGCGCCCACGGCGTCATGAAGCGGGACATCGACTATGTGGTGAAGGACGGCGAGGTCATCATCGTGGACGAGTTCACGGGCCGATTGATGCTGGGCCGCCGCTACAGCGAGGGCCTGCACCAGGCCATCGAGGCCAAGGAACACGTGGACGTGGCCGGGGAGAACCGCACGCTGGCCACCATCACCTTCCAGAACTACTTCCGCATGTACGACAAGCTCTCCGGCATGACCGGCACCGCCGTCACCGAGCAGGAGGAGTTCGTCAGCATCTACGGGCTGGACATCATCGAGGTGCCCACCAACAAACCCGTGGCCCGGGCCGACCACCCGGACGTGGTCTACAAGAACGAAAACGGCAAGAACCGGGCCATCATCCGGCAGATCCAGGACTGCCACGCCAAGGGCCAGCCGGTCCTGGTGGGCACCGTCAGCATTGAAAAGAGCGAGTACATCTCCAAGCTGCTCCAGCGCACCGGCATCCGCCACAACGTCCTGAACGCCAAGAACCACGAGCGGGAGGCGGAGATCGTCGCCCAGGCGGGCAAGTTCGGGGCCGTCACCATCGCCACCAACATGGCCGGGCGCGGCACGGACATCATGCTGGGCGGCAACGCGGAATATCTGGCAAAAAACGACCTGAAAAAAGCCGGCTACGACGACGCGGTGATCGCCGAGGCCACCGGCTACGCGGACACCGAGAATGAGGACATTCTGGCCGCCCGTGCGCTGTTCGCCGAGCGCATGGCCGCCCACAAGGCCGTGACGGCGGAGGAGGCCGGGCGCGTCAAGGCCGCCGGGGGCCTCTTCATCCTGGGCACCGAGCGCCACGAGTCGAGGCGCATCGACAACCAGCTCCGGGGCCGCGCCGGGCGTCAGGGCGACCCGGGCGAGAGCCGCTTCTTCCTCTCCATGACCGACGACATCATGCGTCTGTTCGGCTCCGAGCGGGTCATGGGCATGATGGAGGCCCTGGGCCTGGACGAGGACACGCCCCTGGACAACAAGATGCTGTCCAACGCCATCGAGCAGGCCCAGCGCACGGTGGAGAGCCGCAACTTCCAGACCCGCAAGGCCACGCTGGAATACGACGACGTGATGAACGCCCAGCGCAAGCTGATCTACGCCCAGCGCTACCAGGTCCTGAACGGCGAGGACGTGCAGGGCAGCATCCGCGGGATGCTGACGGAGTTCATCGCGGACAACGTGGGAAATGTGCCGCCGGAGAACGCCGAGGCCCTGGAGGAGACCCTCAGCGCCTTCTACCCCCTCTTCCTGCCCCACGGCCTGATCGCCTACCGGGACGGCATGAAGCCCGACGAACTGCGCCAGGCGGTGCAGGACGCGGCCGACGCCGCCTACGCGAAAAAGGAGGCCGAGCTGGGCCTCCTGGACGACGGCACGCCGCTGATGCGCGAGCTGGAGCGGGTGGTGCTGCTGCGGGTGGTGGACGAGTACTGGATGGACCACATCGACGCCATGGCCGAGCTGCGCCGGGGCATCGGCCTGCGCGGCTACGGCAACGTGAAGCCCGTGGACGCCTACCGCCAGGAGGGCTTCGAGATGTTCGAGAACATGGTCTCCGGCATCCGCCAGGAGGTGGTCCGCCGTATGTTCCTGGCCCGCGTCCGCAGCAACCAGGGCGTGGCAAGAAAGAGCGTCGTGAAAAACCCCGCCGCCAACGTGGGCGGGGACGCCAGTGTGAAAAAGCAGCCGGTCAAGCGGGCGAAAAAGCCGGGGCGGAACGATCCGTGCCCGTGTGGGAAGCTGCGGCCCAATGGGCTGCCGATGAAGTATAAGGATTGCTGCGGGAGGAACGGGTGAAGAAGCCTTAAACAGGGAATCCTTTTCTTAAGAATATACAGTTTTCAGCGGCATTTCCCTGTTGACTCCATCGGCGATAGGGTGTATATTAGCATAAATTTACCGTCTGCGGTGCGCCGTCGGCGGATTATGAGGAATGGAGACATCACACATGAAGAACTATTTTGACCTCACCGGCCAGGTGGCCGTTGTCACCGGCTGCTCCGGCGGACTGGGCGTGCAGATGGCCAAGGCGCTGGCCAATCAGGGGGCCGGCATTGTGGCCGTGGCCCGGCGGCAGGACAAGATCGAGGCCGTGGCCACTGAGATCGCCGCCGAATACGGCGTGCCCACGCTGGCCGTCCGCTGCGACATCACCGACACCGAGGCCGTCAACGCCATGGTGGACACGGTGCTGGAGAAGCTGGGCCGCATCGACATCCTCATCAACAACGCCGGCACCGGCGCCGTCGCCCCCGCCGAGGACATCACCGACGCGCAGTTCGCCAACGAGATGGACATCGACCTGTTCGGCACCTTCCGGGTGTCCCGGGCCGTGGCGAAAAAGGCCATGATCCCCGCGAAATACGGCCGCGTCATCAACATCGCCTCCATGTACGGCCTGGTGGGCAACAAGATCGCCGGCAGCGCCCCCTACCACGCCGCCAAAGGCGGCGTCGTCAACCTCACCCGCGCCCTGGCCGCCGAGTGGGGCAAGTACGGCATCACCGTCAACGCCATCTGCCCCGGCTACTTCTACACCGACCTGACCCGCGCCACCCTGGACAGCGACTTCTTCCAGGCCAACGCCCGGACCATGATCCCCGAGGAGCGCTACGGCAACGAGGGCGAGCTGGACACCGCCGCCATCTTCCTGGCCTCCCCCGCCTCCAGCTACGTCACCGGCGTCCCCGTCCCCGTGGACGGCGGTTACACCTGCATGTGACATCAGAATGACATCAAACAAGCCCTCTCCGTTCCAGGCGGAGAGGGCTTGTCTTTTCAGGGACGTTCATTAGATGCGGGGGTCGGTCCAGGTGCCCCCCGTCCACCTGTCATTGCGAACCAGTGCGCACACTGGCTCGCAATGACAGCTTTTCTTTTCGCGTTGCCGTGCGGTTTTCGTGCGGCTGTGAAGTTTTCGAGCGGTATTATCGTCTTTTGAACGGCATTCATGCGTTTTCTTCTGTCTTCCCGCCCATCCGGGGCAGCCACGCCGCCGCACTCTGGCCGCAGCTTTGCAGGAGCCGCGTCGCCAGCTTCCAAAGCTCCTGGCGCTTCTCTTTGGGCAGCCAGGCCATGGAGGCGGCCACGGCCTCGGCGCTTTTCCACTTCTGCTCGCTCATGGCGTGGAAGCTGTCCTGCCCTGTGGCCTCCAGCAGGGAGAAGACCGTGTCGGTCAGCGACTCCCGCGTCTCGTCGTCCATGTTCTCCAGCCAGTTCCCCAGGGCCTGCTCCAGCAGCAGTCCCAGCTCGGTGGGAGGGGCTTCCACGAAACGGTTCCGGCGCAGGACCCAGGTGAAGCCGTCGTGCTGCTGGACGCCGGAGGCGCTGCTTTTCACCACCTTTGGCACGCTGGCGCTGGACAGCAGCCGCCCGATCACGGAGGTGTCCGGCACGATGCCGGAGATCTTCGGCAGCATCCGCCGATAGCCCGCCGCCTCCAGCACCTCCGTCCGGAAGCCCGGCCCGTCGAAAGACCAGACCGCTTCGATGCGCGCTTGCAGGGCGCTGTCGCAGAAGGAGGCGGCGTAGACCGCGAAGTTGCCACCCTTGGAGTGGCCGCCCACCCGCAGCGGGCAGTCCAGCGCAGCGCCCACCGCATCCAGATAGGCCGCCGCCCGGCGCTGGCCCTCCGTCTGGGGCAGACAGGCCAGGTGAAAGTCCTCCTTCCAGCCCACCAACGTGCTGTCCGTGCCCCGGAAGGCGACGAACGCCGTGCCATCGGGCAGCAGGGCCGTCACGGCGGCGAACTGGGTCTCCCGCGCCCGGTCGATCAAGCTGACATAGCGGCAAAGCCGCGTATCGCCAAAGCGCGCCCCGGCGCACATCTCCTCCAACTGCAGGGCCGCCCTGGCCCCGGAGCTGCCGCGCTGGGCCAGGTCTGCGCGGCTGTGGGTCTCGAAAAAGCCAGCGCAGACCGCCCGGATCGGGACCGCCCCCTCCGCCGGGACCAGTCCCGCCAGGTCCACATAGGCCAGCTCCGCCAGCAGCAGGGCGTCCACCTCCCCGAAGGGGTCCAGGGAGAGGGGCACGTCCCCGCGCCAGCTCAGATAATCAGACAGAGTTCCCATCGTCTCAATTGTTCCAGGGCTCGGTGCCCGGCCAGTAGCTCCAGGTCCCGCCGAAGGTGCGGTAGAGGTAGGAGACCACCGCGCTCCGGGGACAGCGGACCCCGGGCAGGATGGCCAGGCCCACGCCCGCGCCCAGGTTGGGCCAGCCGTTGCCCCACTCCGCCGCCACCTGATACCAGCCGTCGTTGCCCTTTTGCACTTCATCCTGGTTCATGGTGCGGTACAGGAAGGTGACGATGTGGGCGGTGGAGCAGATCTGGTTGGGGCTGAAGTGCGCCTCGTCCGTGCCCACGGTGATGCCGTTCTCGTTGGCCCAGAGCACGGCCTTGTAAGAATAGTCGCCCTCCCGCACGTCCGCGAAGGGGTTCGCGGCGGTTTTGGGCTCCGGGCAGTGGACCGCCCGCCAGAGGAAGGTGACGGCCTGGCCCCGGGTCACGGTGCTGTTGGGGCCGAAGTGGCTCGCGTCGATGCCCCGGGCGATGGGCGGCTCGGCGAAGTAAGCCCAGGCCACGGCCTCATAGCAGGCGTCCGTCTCCGCCACGTCCACGAAGGGGAAGACGGGGACGGCGCGCAGCAGGAAACTCAGGCGCTCCGCGTAGGTACTGGCCCGCATGGTCCGCAGGGCTTCCAGCTCCGCCGCGCCCAGGCTCAGGCTCAGGCTGTCCGGCAGGGCGCTTTCCGCCTGGAAGCGCAGGACGCCCTGGCCCGCGCCGTCGTCGTGCAGACAGAGGTCGTAGACTCCGTCCCGATCCAGGTCGTACCAGATGTTGGCCCCCACGGCGGAGCGGGACACGCGCCCGGTCTGGGCGAATGCCTCCAGCGTATAGAACAGGGGGGTGAAGAAGTTCTGTTCCGCCGTCAGGGGGCCGCCGCGCAGGTCCAGCACCAGTTCCGTCCGCGCCGTGGGCTCCCAGCGCAGGGGCGGCAGCAGGAAGGTAAGGCTGTCATAAAAGTCCCCGTTCCCCTGCTCCGACAGGCGCGTCAGGGCGCTTTTGCTCAGCGTCAGGGTGAATCGGTCTCCCACGCTGATGGCACTGTCGCAGGAGAGGCTCAGGGCATAGAGGCTGGGCACATAGTCGATGTCCGGGCTGCCGTCCCGGTCCAGGTCCAGGCGCACCGGGTCGCCGGGCAGCACGTCCACGGCGCAGTCCGCCGCGCTCAGCGTGCGCATCAGCGGCCCGGCCCGCTCCACGCCGCTATACTCCGCTTCGCCGCTGCGCAGATCCACGGTCAGCCCGCCCAGATTGCGCCCCGGCGTCCGATCCGCCAGCGCCGCCGTCGGCGCGGCGCACAGCAGCAGCGCCAGCAGCAGGCTCGCAATGCGCTTTGCATGCATGGGATTTCCTCCTTCCATTCAGTGCAAACCCGCGTCATCGGATGCTTCCGCCTGTTCCAGCGCGGCCAGCGCCCGGTCCAGCTCCCCGGCCTTCACGAAAATGTAATCGGTGTTGTAGGTGGAGACGGCGAAGATGGGGATGCCCTGGGCCGCCAGCACGCCGGAGAGCCGGGCCAGCACGCCCGTCAGGGAGAAATCCAGCGTCCCGCGCACCCGGAAGCCCCGCCAGCCGTCCTCCCGCCGGAGGGTATGGGCGGGCGTCCGCGCCGTCTCGCACAGCAGCGACAGCTCCCCGTCCGTCTTGCCCACAAAGCAATAGCGCTGCCCCAGGTCGATCTCGCGTGCGTCCGCCACCTGGCAGACCGTGAACGCCCCGTCCAGCGTCTCCAGCCGCAGCATACGCGCTTCCCCCTTTTTCGGTCTATTCTGCCGCCATTGTAGCACAGCCCGCCCCCGCGCACAAGTCCCCCCCTTTCCCACCAAATCCGCCATTTGCTGTTGCGCGGCGGGCTGCGGGGTGGTATAGTGAAAACATTCTTGCCAAGGACGGTATTGCCAATGACAGCCGAGGAAGCCAAACAGTATCTTTTATACGGCCCCTGGCCGGGGCATCCCCACTCCCTGGCCCCCATCCGGGCGCTGATGGCGGCGCTGGGGGACCCCCAGAACGCGCTGCGCTGCGTCCACATCGCGGGCACCAACGGGAAGGGCAGCGCCAGCGCCATGCTGGAGCGCGTGCTCCGGGCGGCGGGGTACAAAACGGGGCTGTTCACCTCCCCGCATCTACAGGACTTTTCCGAGCGCATCCGGGTGGACGGGGTGCCCGTCTCCGACGCCGCGCTCACGGCGGCGGCGGAGCGGGTGAAAGACGCCGCCGGGCGCATCGACCGGCCCCTGACCGCCTTTGACGCCATGACCGCCGCGGCCTTTCTGGTCTTCGCCGCCGCGGGCTGCAGCGCCGTGGTGCTGGAGGTGGGCCTGGGCGGAGCCTACGATGCCACCAACGTGATCCCCGCGCCGGACTGCGCCCTGATCATGAACATCGGTCTGGACCACACGGCGGTGCTGGGGGACACGGTGGAACAGATCGCGGCGGAAAAGGCCGGGATCATCAAGCCGGGCGGGGCCGTGGCCCTGTATCAGCCGGAGTCGGAGGCCGTGGAGGATCGGATCGCCGCCCGCTGCCGGGAGGCGGGGGCCAGCCTCCGGGTGGCGGACTTCGACGAGCTGGAAACCTTGTCCGACAGCCGGGAGGGGCAGGTCTTCCGCTACTGCGACGGCCCGCCCCTGACCCTGCCCCTGCTGGGGGACCACCAGCAGCGCAACGCCGCCGTGGTGCTGGAGGCGGTGGAAGTCCTGCGGGAGCGGGGCTGGCGCATTCCCGACGAGGCGGTGGAGGCCGGTCTGGCCGCCACGATCTGGCCGGGGCGGCTGGAGCTGGCCGGGCGCGCCCCCTTCTTTGTCCTGGACGGGGGGCACAATCCCCAGTGTGCGGAAGCCCTGTCAGCCAACTGGGACTACTATTTCCCCGGCGGGCGGAAGGTGCTGCTGCTGGGCATGATGGCGGACAAGGACGCGGCGGGTTTCCTGGCCCCCCTGGCCCCCCTGGCGGACGCGGTGGTCTGCACCGCCGTAGAGAGCGCGCGCGCCCTGGCCCCGGCGGCGCTGGGGGCGCTGCTGGAGCCGTATCACAAGCCGGTACTGCTCTGCCCCGACCTGCGGGACGCGGTGGAGACCGCGAAGCGCTCGGCGTCTCCGGAGGGCAGCGTGCTGGCCTGCGGCTCGCTGTACCTGGCCGGGGCGCTGCGAACGCTGCTGGGATTGGAGGGACTGACATGCGTGTGATGGCAATCGACTACGGCGACCAGCGCATCGGCCTGGCGGTGTCCGACGCCCTGCGAATGCTCTGCGGGGACGCCTTTACCCTGCACGAATGGGACATGGCCCGGGCCGCCGGGCGCATCGCGGAGGAAGTGCGCGCCCGGAACGTGGACACCCTGGTGCTGGGCCTGCCCCGGAACATGGACGGCAGCGAGGGCCCCCGGGCGGAGAAGACCCGCGTCTTCGCCGGGCTGCTTCGGGAGGCCACGGGGCTGGACCCGGTGCTCTGGGACGAGCGGCGCAGCAGCATCGAGGCCCACGCGATTCTACACGCCAACGGGCGGAAGAGGAAGGACCACCGGAAAACCGTGGACGCGGTGGCGGCCACGCTGCTGCTGGAGGGCTATCTGGCGCGGGCGGGCGCGTGATCGCATCTTCGCAGCGCACCTCCCATTTCACTGTCATTGCAAGCCAGTCCGCAGACTGGTGTGGCAATCCCCCGGCCAGTGGCTTTTGGCCCGACGTGCGGGGCGCTTGCACGGACCGGGGGGGATTGCCACGTCGGCTTCGCCTCCTCGCAATGACAGCGTTGGGGGAAGCGGCTGGGGGGATTCGGTCAGGACATGGCAAAACGCTTGCATCATACGGAAAGGACACGACGATGGATTTAACGGAACTGAAAACGCGGCTCGGCGGCCATGAGGCGGAGCTGATCCGCCCGCCCCGGACGCTGCTGGCCGCCGTGCTGGTGCCGCTGCTGGAGCGGGACGGGGCGCTGCACGTCCTCTTTGAGCAGCGGGACGCGCACATCATGCAGGGGGGCGAGATCTGCTTCCCCGGCGGCCATGTGGAGCCGGGGGAGAGTCCGGCGGAGGCAGCCCTGCGGGAGACGGCGGAGGAACTGCTGATGCCCATCGAGCAGGTGGAACTGGTGGCCCCGCTGCACATCATGGGCGGGCGCGGAACGCGGGAGATCCACTCCTTCCTGGGCGTACTCCACGACTATCGGGGCACCCGGGACCCCGGCGAGGTGGCCGGGACATTCACCGTCCCCCTGGAGCGCCTGCTGCGCCAGCCGCCCCTGACCTGCGAAGGCCGCATCGTGGTGGACCCCGGAGAGGACTTCCCTTAC
Organism: Oscillospiraceae bacterium; assembly: GCA_017542425.1. GTDB lineage: Bacteria > Bacillota > Clostridia > Oscillospirales > Oscillospiraceae > RGIG7114. The sequence continues at coordinate 52,826 of JAFXXH010000002.1, forward strand.
GACAGCATCCCCGGCGGCCGGAACTACCCCTGGGTCGCCACGCCCCGGCGCTTTTACTTTTACCCGGACCGGCATGGGATGATCTGGGGATTGACTGCGGAGCTGCTGACGTGTTTTTTGGATTTGATCAGAGGATGAGGAGGATAGGTTTGATTGACGCTTTTGCAGTTACCCGTCCAGTTAATTCCACCGTTCTTTCTGTGTGAGCCACTTCGACAATGCAGGGCGCGCCGACCTCGGCGCGCCCTACAACGTGGATGGATGCGAATTCGCCGAAGGTGGTGCATGGAGTTGGCGGCTGCTGCGCGGAACGCCGGGGACGGCGTTCCCTACCGGGCGTGTGCGAATTCGCCGAAGGTGGAATCAAACCTTTCCCGTGTGCTGCGGGGGCCGTCGAGGACGC
>JAFXXH010000022.1 GCA_017542425.1 Oscillospiraceae bacterium
AGCTTCCTGTCCAAGCTTCCGCAACATCTCTACGCGGCGCTCGGTCTTTCACAGGCTCGCGCTGCTGCCTGATCCTTTTTTGAGCCTGCTTTCCCAGATGCTATGCGGCTTTGCTGCCGCTTTTCATGTGGGAAGTATTATACGGTAATTTTATAGAATTGCCGTGCTTTTCTTTTTGTGTTATGATGACAGAGCAGCCGAGGCTGAGGGCCGGTCTGCGCTGCTGGATGATGATTGGTAAACAGATAGACAAATCGGGATTTGCGGAGGGCAGAATGAAAGAGTCATTAAAAAAGATCGTGGATACATTTCATAGATATAACACGGAACACATGGCGGCGCAGGCATTTGGCCTAAGTGAGAATGTCGTTTATGACGCGCTTGTAATAGCCCCGAGTTATACACCATATAAGCTACGCATGGACAATAACTGCAAAGTGACAACACTGAAGGAAGGAGCCTACATAGCAGGTTATCTGGTTGAGAAAAACGGATTGAACATAGCCTGGATCAAGATTGGATCTTCGGCAGGCAATCTGATCGACCATATGGCTTTATGTGCTGAGTTGTCCTTCAAAAGAATGATATTTATCGGTGCGGCCGGAGGCCTGAAAGAAACCTTTAAACTGGGAGATGTCTGTACACCGTCATATTCAATTTCAGGAAGCTATGCTGATTCATATCTTATGAAGGATTCCATTCGGGAGAATATGCTTTTTGCAAGAGTTGTCCCAGATATGAGATATGTGGATCAGGTAATCGATATTGGCAGGGGAAAAGGCTATTCCCTTCGCAAAGCCAGTGTTTTCTGTACTCCATCTATTGCTTTGGAATATGCACATCTGGATGAGATAAAATCCTTTGATGCTGATCTCATCGAAATGGAAACGAGTTCATTCTATTTGATGACGCATTTGTTTGAACTACCAGGTATTGCGTTGCTTGTAATATCTGATAATTCAGCGTCTGGCGCTGCCTTGGTTGGTCGCACAGAAGAGCAGCAAAAACAATACGATTACGGAAGAAATGTAGTGCTCCCAGATATGATCATTGCTCTTGCTGCTGAGTGAATTCCAGTTTATCGGGACGGCCCAATCGTTCACTTTGAACCCCCTTTTGCAAGTGAACCCCCCTAAAGGGCAATTGAACCCCCTCCCGGGAAATTCTATCAATACAGTGAAACAAATCAACAGATAATTCGACTAATTTTGACAAGAGATTTGTCGAATTTTTTGTTGACACCACGGTACTTTATAAGTATAATCTAATTATAAGAATGATAGAATTTGAATGGGATGAACATAAGAACCGTATCAATATTGAAAAACACGGCGTCTCATTTGATGAGGCATCCACTGTTTTTTACGATGATTATGCGATCTTATTTGACGATCCGGACCACTCCGATGAAGAAGACCGATTCCTGATACTTGGCATCACGAGGCGGGAGAATCTATGCATCGTCAGTCACTGTTATCGGGGAGAAGACGAAATCATTCGGATTATATCCGCCCGAAAAGCGACCAAACAGGAGACGAAGACTTACAACTTTTTTCGGAAGGGGTGAGCAAATGAGAGAAGAATACGATATTTGTGCGTTAAATCCAAGAAAAAACCCTTATACCAATAGGCTGAAAAAACAAATCACGATCAACATTGATACTGAGACAGTAGATTATTTCAAGGCGCAGTCAGAAAGAACGGGCCTTCCCTATCAAACACTCATCAATCTTTATCTTGCTGATTGTGCATCCAATCATCGGACGCTGCATATGACGTGGCATTAAACGGATGATATCCCGGCTCGAAATTGGAAAGGCTTTACAAAGCGAAAAAATCTGTCACGCAAGTGATGAGGTTTTCGCTTTGTATTCTTCACTTTTCCGTTTAAAACTTCGCCTCCCCGGGGATACTGACAGTATCCAGTCAAGTTTGGGGAGGCGAAGTTTTTATGAAGGTCAGCGATTTGATGAGCAATCAGGTGATCTGCATCCACCCGGGCGAACCGGTGACGGCGGCGGCGCGGCTGCTGAAAACCAGCAATGTGGGGGCGCTGCCGGTCTGCGACGGGGAGCGGCGGCTGCGGGGGATCGTCACGGACCGGGACATCGTGCTGCGCTGCGTGGCCACCGGGGCCGACCCTACCCACGTCACCGTGGGGGAGATCATGAGCCGGGGCGTGCTGACCACCGGGCCGCTGGAGGACGTGGAGCAGGCGGCGCAGCAGATGAGCCGGGAGCAGGTACGGCGGCTGCCCGTGCTCAGTTCCGGGCGTCTGGTGGGCTTTCTCAGCCTCTGCGACCTGGCCCGGGACGGCAACTGCGACATGGAGGCGGCCAGCGCCCTCAGCGACATCAGCAGCGGGTCCCGTCGGAGCTGAGGGCTTCCAGCTCCACCACCCGCAAAAGCCCGTCGGCCACGGTGAAGCGGACGTGGAAACCGGCGAAGTGAAAGCCGTAGACCCGCTCCGGGTCGTTCTGATATGGCGGACGGGGGTCCTGGGCCAGCACGCCCAGGAGCCCCGCCCGCTTTTGCTGCGGCAGCCTCTCCAGCAGCGCAGGGGGACAGTCCACTTGAAGCGCCGCCGGGGCCTCCGGCGCGAAGCCTCCCAGGGCCTCCGGGTGGGCGTCGGCGTAGGGTACATAGGGCTTGATGTCGAAGATGGGCGTGCCGTCCATCAGGTCCGCCCCGGCCACCAGCAGGGTCCCCGCCTCCGTGCGCCCCAGCAGGCGCACGCAGCTCAGGCCCAGGGGGTTGGGCCGGAAGGGGGAGCGGGTGGCGAAGACGCCCATGCGCCGGTTGCCCCCCAGCCGGGGCGGGCGCACCGTGGGGGACCAGGCGGCCCGCACCGCCTGGGAAAACTCCCAGATCAGCCAGAGGTGGGAAAAGCCCTCGATGCCCCGCAGGGCCTCCGGGTCCCGGAACTCCGGCTCGAAGACCACTTCCGCCGTCAGGGCCTCCACCAGCCCGCTCTGGCGGGGGACGCCGAACTTGCTGGGGAAGTCGCTGCTGATGCGGGCGATGTAGCGCAGATCCCTGCCTCCGCTCATGGCGTGATGTCCTCCCCGTTCAGGGCGGCAAAGGCCAGGCGCTCCCCTTCATAACAGAGCTTCAGGGAAAAGAAGGGCGCGCCGGTCTCCAGCAGCCGCAGGAAGATCCGGTCCCCCTCCCACTGGGGGAGGCCGGCAAAGTCCGCCTTGGGCACCCACTCCAGGGTCCCCTCGTCACAGTCGATCAGGGTCCCGGTGAAGCCGTCGGCGGTGAACAGGTGCATATACTCCCCTTCCCAGCGGTCGCTGACGAAGGTGACCAGGCCCCGGTAGCGCCATCGGGTCAGCGTCAGGCCGGTCTCTTCCAGCACCTCCCGCAGCATCCCCTCCTCCGGGCTCTCGTCCTCCTCCAGCTTCCCGCCGGGGCCGATCCACTTGTCCCGGTTCAGGTCCCCTTCTTTTTTGACCCGGTGCAGCAGCAGCCAGGCGTCCCCCTGCTCGATGTAGCAAAGCGTGGTGTTGAGCATTGTGTTCTCCCCTCCTGTACTGGAAAAAAGTCGCAAAACGGCGGGGGCAAGCCCCCGCCCTACAGACATGTGGGAAGATTTTTCCTTTTTCCCACCATCTTGCAGGGCCGGGGCTTGCCCTGGCCGCTTGTTTGCTTCAGCCTCTCATTTGTGATTCAAATCAGCTTCCGCTGCAGCGTGTCCGGATTCATGGCGAAGTGCAGCGCCGTCTCGCGGGTGATGCGCTTGGCCTTGTAAAGCCGCAGGATGGACTCGTCCATGCCGATCATGCCCTCGGCGGAGCTGGTCTGGATGACGGAGTCGATCTGGTGGATGCGGCTGTCGCGCACCATGGCCCGCACCGCGTTGTTCAGGTGCATGATCTCGAAGGCCGGGGCCCGCACGCCGTCCACGGTGGGGAGCAGCTGCTGGGACACCACGGTTTTCAGCTCCTGAGCGAGCTGGACCCGGATCTGGGTCTGCTGGGCCGGGGGGAACACGTCGATGATGCGGTCGATGGTGTTCACCGCGCCCACGGTGTGCAGGGTGGAGATCACCAGATGCCCGGTCTCTGCGGCGGTCATGGCGATCTGGATGGTCTCCGGGTCGCGCATCTCGCCCACCAGGATCACGTCCGGGGCCTGGCGCAGACTGGCGCGCAGGGCCGTGACGTAGCTGCCCGTGTCCATGTTCAGCTCCCGCTGGCTGACGATGCTCTTCTGGTTGCGGTGCAGATACTCGATGGGGTCCTCGATGGTGATGATGTGGGCATAGCGGTTGCGGTTGATGGCGTCCACCACACAGGCCAGGGTGGTGCTCTTGCCGCTGCCCGCCGGGCCGGTGACCAGCACCAGGCCCCGCGTCCGTTCGGAGATTTTCATAATCTCCTGCGTCAGGCCCATCTTCTGCCAGTCGGGTATGCCGAAGTGGACCACGCGAATCACCGCCGCCAGGGAGCCGCGCTGCTGGAAGACGTTGATGCGGAAGCGCGCCAGATTCGCCACGGACAGGGCGAAATCGTCGTCCCAGCGGCTCAGGCGCTCCGGCAGCTCGCGCTCGGCCAGCTCATAGATCTCCCGCACCAGGCGCTCGGACTCCTCCGTGCTCAGCCGCCCCTCCGTCAGAGGCCGCATCCCGCCGGTGCCCTTGATGCTGATCTCCTTGCCAGCGATCAGAAAGAGGTCGGCGGCGTTCTCGTTGACCGCCTGTTCCAGATAAGTCAAAATGTGTACCATATCATTCCCCGCTCCATACCTTGATGCTCGTATCGGGCTGCCAGTCGCCCCGGTAGACGGTCTGCCAGCGCAGCACGCGATTTGTGCCGCCCTCGCCCCGCAGCACCACCTCCAGCATGAGGTCGTCCCCCACGGGGAAGGCAATGCCGGACTCCTCGCCCTCCGGCAGAGGCGTGGCGGCCATGGCGGCCACCTGCTCCACTGCCTGACGGTCGGCCAGATAATAGGCCGCCGCCCGCTCCTCCGCCAGACGGGTCAGGCTGTACTCCCGGTTCGCCGTGGACAGCGTGAGCACCGCGAAGACCGCCATGCACAGAGCGCAGAAAAACGTGACCAGAGAGACCACGCCGCTGATCTGTCCCCCGCGCTTCATGGCTGCACCTCCAGCGCCGCCACGGTCCAGCGCAGCAGCTCCGTCTCGTCCCGGGCGACGGACAGCTCGCCCGTCCAATAGCCCTCAGCGGGACTGGGGACCAGGCGCAGCAGCAGCCCGCCGCCCAGGTCCTGTTCCAGCGCGCCGTCCCGGACCGCGCCGCGGCACAGCTCCGCCGTTTCGGCCAGATCGCCGCCCGCGGCTTTGAAGCACTCGGCCGCGTTCCGCGCCGCGTTCATGGCCAGTTCCAGCTCGGCGCTGTCCCGGCTCTCCAGCTCCGCCCGGGCGAAGACGCCCAGGCAGACCACCGCGCAGAACACGAAGACGCCCACGGCAATCAGCAGTTCGATCGCAAACAGGCCGGATTTTGTGGGTCGAACCCGATCCTCCATCCTCAGTCACCGCTCCTTACATAGACATTTGCCCGGCCGCCCTCGCCGTTGCCGTCCACATAGTCCAGCTCCAGCAGCCGCCCCACGGCCCGCACCGACAGGTTTCGGGCCTCCGTGATCCGTTCCCCGTCCTGGGGCTCCAGCTCATAGCCGGTCTCATAGAACAGCTCCCGCAGCCAGCCGTCATAGACGTAGAGGACGGTCTCATAGGACGTGTCGCCCTCCCGCTCGGACAGGAAAAGCGCGTCCAGGCCGTGGAAATCCCCGGCCCGGACCATGCCCTCGGCGTCGCAGGAGTGGAGCTTGGCCGTGAGATAGCTGAGCCCCAGGCGGCGCTCCCCGCTGCGGTCCGTGCGCTCCTGCACCTGGCGGTAGACCGCCGCGGAGGACAGCAGGCTCAGCACCAGGGACGCGCCGAAAAGGCAGGCCGCCACCAGCGTGGCAGCCGCCCCCGCACCGCTGCGGCGCTTCATGGATTGCGCCGGACCACGGTGATCTCCGGCATGATATTGGATGCAAAAATTTCGTACACCACGGCGTATTTCTCCTCGTCTATGGCGATGCCGCTGCTCAGCTTCAGGCCCTCATAGCTCGCAGGGTAGGCGCCCTCCAGCGCGTAGATGCTGACGGCGGCCTGGCGAACGCTCAGTTCCGCCTGGCGCTGACCCTCCTGTTCACTGGCCTCCGACGCGGCCCGGACGCCGGACAGCATCCAGACGGCCGCGCCGGCGAACAGCAAAATGCTCAGCACGGCGGACAGCACGCCGCTCCAACGCTTTGCCCGCTTCATGGCTCAACCGATCCCGGACAGCAGTCCCATCATGGGGAGCATGACGCTCAGCAGGATGACGCCCGCCAGCACGCTGGTCACCAGCACGATGCCCGGCTCGATGGAGCCCACCAGCCGGTCGATGCGGCGCAGACTCTCCTCCTCCTGACGGGCGGCCAGCTGCTCCAGCGTCTCGCTGAGGCTGCCAGTGCGCTCCGCCAGCTTCAGCAGACGGCCGTCGCGCCCGGAGAACAGCCCGCTTTCGGCCAGGGCGTCCGCCGGGGTGCTGCCGGTCTCGATGAGTTCCCGGCACTTGGCGGTCTTCTCGTCGATCTCCCTGGACCCGGCGCAGAGCCGGGCGGAGCGCTCCACCGCCTCGTCCATGGTCATGCCGCTGGCCGTGGCCATGGACATGGAGGAGGCGAAGCGGGAGACGGCCATCTGGCCCAGCAGGCCGCGTCCGCCAAAGCGCCGGTTGAACGCAGCCGTAAAGCGCTTGCGCAGCGCGGGGACCAGCGCCACCACCAGCACCGCCAGGGCGATGACGGCCAGAGCCGCGCCGATCCACGCGCCCGCTTTGGAAATGGCCGCGCCCAACTCCATCATGCCGGCGGCCACGCCGCCCATGCGCACGCCCAGCTGTCCCAGCACCCGGTCGAACACCGGGAGCACCTGGGTGATCAGTAGGATCACCACGGCCAGCATGACCACCAACAGCACAGCGGGCACCGTGGCGGCGTTGCGGACATCGGACTTCATCCGGTTTTTCCGTTCATAGTGCCGCTGGAGCGCCAACAGCACATCTTCCATCCGCCCGGTCTGCTCCGCCAGGCCGATCATGTCGGAGAAGTAGTCCGGGAAGACGCCGGACTCGCGCAGCGCCTGACCCAGAGGCGTTCCCATCTCCGTGGCGCTGCAAAGTCCCTCCAGCCAGGACAGGACCTTGGGGTCGCGTTCCTCCTCCCGCAGCAGCTGCAGGCCCTCCGCCGGGGTGATGCCCGCACGGTAGAGCTGGTACAGCTCATGGCAGAACAGCGGAAGATATTGCTCTGAAACGCTGGTCGCTCTGCTCAAGTCCGTTTCCTCCGATCAGTAAAGATACTTGGACGTGTAGTTGGCGCCGTTGCCGATGTACTCCTGCACCTCGGCGCTGCCCTTGCTCCCGGCGGCGAAGGTGGGATCCATCAGCTTCCACTCCTTGCCGTTGAAGTAGATCTTGCCCTCGATCCAGCCCTCGGTCTCGCTGTAGACGGAGATCCAGGCGTGGTAGACGTTGCCGGTGTAGCCCACGACCAGCTTCACGGGGACGTTCTGGGAGCGCAGCATGGCGCTCATCAGGGCGGCGTAGTCGAAGCAGATGCCCTTGCGGGTGCTCAGAATTTCGTCCACGTTGGGCAGATAGCCGCTCTGCACGGTGGCAGCCTTGTCATAGTCATAGACGATGCGGCTCACGACCCAGGCGTAGACCTTGTCCACCTTCTGCAGGTTGCCGGTGGCGTCGGCGCAGATCTCGGCGGCCTTCTTCACCACGGCGCTGTCGGGGTTGTAGTTGACGTACTGGTTGGGACGGATGAAGGGCGCGAACTCGTCGGTCATGGCGACGGTCACGTCCACGCTCAGGGTGGTGGAGTACTTGGTGCCGCTGGTGTTCTTGTACACACCCACCTTGTAGGCGCCGTTGCCGTCAGAGAAGGGGAAAGCGTCGTACTGGCCGTCGGTGCGCAGGTTGTACTGATAGGTGGTGCCGCTGGGTCCCTTCAGCAGGACCTTGATCTTGGCGTCGCGCTCACCGGTCCACTTGACCATGACGTAGCCGTCCTTGGTGTTGGAGTAGTCGATGACCGCGCTGGCATTCTCCTTCACCAGGGTGCCGGAGGCGCTGACGTTCAGCATGGTGCCCAGCAGGGGGCCGTCGGCCAGGGGGACCGCCTCGTCCAGCAGGGGTCCGATGTCGGCTACGATGCCCTCGCCGTCCGGGAGGTCCACCTCCTCCCCGTCGGCGACGGGTTCCACGGGAGCGGTGCCGCCCTGCGCGCCGCAGGCAGCCATGAGCGCCGCCAGCAGCATCAGCGCCAGCAGCAGGGAGAGCGTGGAGGTCCAATTGCGTTTCATGGTTCTGTTCTCCTTTCCTTGTCCTCGGAATGGTTTTTTGTTCCTGCCCCGTCGCCGTTCCCATAAAATGCGGCAGAGTAGACAAATTTATGGTATATTATACCACAAGCTTGTCTCCTGTCAATTCTTTTCTTTTTCTTTTCATATTTTTCTTTTTTTAATTCTGATTGCCGTCCGCTCCTCTCCCACGCAAAACCGCGCCCCGAACAGGGCGCGGTCTGGGCGCTTTCAGTCCTGGGCCACGATGCGGTGGACCCGGACCAGCTCGGCGTAGCGGTCCAGCACCTGGTCGATGAGCCTGTCCCAGGGCACGGGAATGGTCTCCTTCGCCTTCGCGCCCACTGCGGCCAGCGCCGCCGGGTCGGCCAGCGCCGCGTCGATGACCCGCCGCAGATCCGCCGGGTCGTTCGCGCAGTGGTAGCCGTTGACCCCGTCGTGCACCACCTCGGCGGAACTGCTGCCGCGCACCACCACGGCGGGGGTGCCCGCGGCGGCGGCCTCCCGCAGCACCATGGGGGCGTTGTCGTAGAGGGAGGGGAAGAGGAACAGCTCCGAGCGGGCGTAGAGGGCGTTCAGCAGTCGCCGGTCCGTGAGGTGGCCGGTGAAGACCGTCCGCTCGCTCAGGCCCAGCTGTTTGGCCCGGCGGCGGATCTCCTTTTCGTGGGGTCCCTGTCCGGCGAAGACCAGGCGGAAGTCCTGCTCCAGCCCCGCCGCCGCCTCCAGCACGCAGTCCAGGTTCTTCTTCCAGTTCATCTGTCCCACGAAGAGCAGCACCGGCAGCACGCCCAGCTCGTAGCGCTCCGTGACCTCCGCCACTGCCTCCGGGTCCGGCTCCGGGATGTCCATCCCGTTGGTCATCACGCTCAGGGGGCCCTTGTAGCCGTAGGAGCGCAGGGTCTCCGCCGAGGACTCGCTGACCGCCCAGACCTCGTCGCACTGTTCGTAGAAATGGACCACCTTCTGGGTGCCGATCTTTGCCAAGCGCTCGTTGTTCGTGATTTGCAGGAAATCGTCGTAATACTTGCTGTGGAAGCTGGCCACCAGGGGCACCTTGCGCTTCCGGGCGTAGGCCTGGGCCTCCCTGCCGGAGAGGAAGGGGCTGTGGGCGTGGACGATGTCCGCCTGGATCATGTTCATCCGGCGGGCGTAGTGCAGGTCCATCCGGGGCAGCCCGGCCTCATAGCTCTTGAGCCTGGGGATGCGCGTCCCCCGGTAGTCCACCAGCTCGAAGGGCCAGCCGCCCCGCCAGCCCGTGTCCGTCTCCGGCGCGACGACGTAGCACTCATGGCCCTTCCTGCCCAGGTGGGTGGCGTACTGGAAGACCACGTTGCCCACCCCGTCCATAATCGGGTAAAAGGTATCGGAAAACTCGATGATCCGCATGGATTGAAAACCTCATTTCCGGGAACTCCCTGTATTTGCCTGTACAAGCATAGTGCGTTGTTGTATCCGAGTTGCTGCCGCCCGCCGCTCAGTCGGTGACGTGGCGGTGATTGTTGATGTGATCGATGCAGTAGCAGTGGTAGCCCCGGCAGCGGGAACAGTAGCGAAACTCCAGGTCCGGCCAGTCCGCGTCCGTTCGGCCGCAGACCTCGCAGCGGCGGGTGTAGGGCCGCTCCCGTTCCTCCCGGCGCATCCGGCGCACCTCGCTGCGGAACTGCACCGCCTCCCCGCTGGGGCGGTAGAACAGCTTCCGCAGCAGCTCCGCCAGGGCGTCCCAGCAGAAGATCAGGCAGTTCAGCACCGCCACCACCGGCAGCAAATTATACGGGAAGGGCGTCCGCACCACTTCATAGACGAAGAAGCCCAGGTCCAGCAGACCCAGCCACTTCATCTTCACCGGGATGATGAAAAACAGCAGTACCTGCATATCCGGGTACAGCAGGGCGAAGGTGAAGAACATACTGAGGTAAATATAGTAAGCCCCCACCTCTGACGCGATGACCAGGCTCACCATCTCCTTCCAGGCCTCCTCCTGCCCCGCCGCCTGGACCAGATAGACCGCGAAGCCGTAGACCACCGTCAGCAGCAGGCCGGAGAGGAAATAGAGGGTGAACTTGCCGCTCCCCCACTCCTGTTCGATGGTGCGGCCGATGAAGTAGTAGAAGTAAAAGGTGATGAGCACCAGGAAGCCCCCGCCGAAGGGCAGCATGGCGAAGGTGACCAGCCGCCAGACCTCCCCCCGGAGGATGTGGTAGGGCGAAAACATCAGCGCCGCCGTCAGCGCGCCGGTGGTGTCCATCATTTGAAACAGCCAGACAATGGCATTGGCGATGACCACATAGAGCATCAGATTCGGGATGCCGAAGCGGGGATGGCGTCCGCAGAAGCGGTCCACCGCACGCAACAAAGCTTTCATACCACCACTCCCCTGCCAGTTTTTCCCTATCATACCCTGTTTCCCGCCCCTTGTCCATGTCTTTTTTGTGAATTTTTGACGAAGGGAAAAAATATTGTTGACAAACCCGGCTTTGTCTGCTATCATAACAAAGCTGGCAATTCAAGCCGTCCATGCTGGTATAGCTCAGTTGGTAGAGCAGCTGATTTGTAATCAGCAGGTCGGGGGTTCGAGTCCGTCTACCAGCTCCACCGTCAGAAGAAGCTTACTCCATTCCGTTTTCGCGGTTTGCGTAAGAGCCGCGAAAACTCCATATCCGTAAGCTCCTTCTTCCTCTCCGAATTGAAACCGCTCTGCCGGGTTTCAATTTGGATAAAAGGTAACACAATTTCATATGGGGGAATTCCCGAGTGGCCAAAGGGGGCAGACTGTAAATCTGTTGTCAGTGACTTCGGTGGTTCGAATCCACCTTCCCCCACCAGAAAAAAGCAGCCGTAAGGCTGCTTTTTTCAATGAAGTTGCCCCTTCGGGGCGAATGAAGGAATGAAGAAATGAAGGAATTTGTTGCCGCGTCCATCGGCTGTATCGTAACAATTTGAGGCTGTAGCAAGTCTGCGGAAGGGGCAAACCCCTTCCCTATCCATGATTCCTTCTCTTTGACAGGAGATTCCAACTGCAACCGGAGACAAATAACTGTTGCGTTTTTTTGTCCCTTGCGTATAATAGAAGTAGGAAATCCCTATTTCCCTACTTTTTAAACAGGAGGTGCACGGATATGTCTGCTTCCGCATTTGTAAATGACGCGAGAGTCATGGCGAAGGGCCAGGTGACCATTCCGAAGAATGTCCGTACCGCGCTTGGTGTGGAGAGCGGAGACCGTGTCACATTTATCGTCGATGGCAACAGTGTCCGCGTGGTCAATTCTGCTGTGTACGCGCTGATGCGGTTTCAGGAGCGGATGAAGGGAGAAGCGGAAAAGGCCGGTCTGCGCACGGAGGAAGATGTCGCTGCGTGGATCACGGAGTCTCGCCGCGAGGAAAACGCCGAATGAGAGTCATGATCGACACCAACATCTTCATCTCCGCCGCCCTCTTTCCAAGAGGACGGGCTGCTGAAGCATTGTACAAGGCCCTTTCCACACCCCATACGCCTGTTGTCTGCGATTATGTGATTGACGAACTCCATCGTAAGTTTCAGGAGAAGTTTCAGGATCGCATCGTCGAGCTGGAAGCGTTTCTCTATACCGCGCTTCCGGCATTTGAGATTGTCCCGACACCTGAGGAAGCCGTTGAAACAGAAGCATATATTCGGGACCCCAAAGACCGTCCCATCCTTCGTGCCGCACTTCATGCCGGTGCCGAATTGTTTCTGACGGGCGACAAGGATTTCCTGGAATCCTCTGTCGAGGATCCGCGCATCGTCAGCGTGCAGCAGTTCCTCGAAATGGATTGAGACCTCGCATCGACCGTTTCCCAAAAAAGCCCTGACCTCCCACGAAGTCAGGGCTTTTTCCTGTGTTGCGGCGTCTCCCGGCGCGCAGCGCGCCTCACTCCCCCATCGCCGCGATGGCCTCGCACTCCAGCAGCACGTCTTTGGGCAGCTTTGCCACCTCCACACAGGAGCGGGCCGGGTAGGGCTCGGAGAAATGGCGGGCGTAGATGGCGTTGACTGCGGCGAAGTCGGTCATGTTCTGGATGAACAGGGTGGTCTTCACGGTGCGACTGATATCGGTCCCCGCGGCGCGGAGAATGGCGGCCAGGTTGCGGAAGACCTGTTCGGCCTGGGCCTCGACCCCGGCGGGGATGGCGCCGCTGGCCGGGTCCACCGGGATCTGGCCGGAGACGAAGACGAAACCGCCCACGCGCTGGGCCTGGGAATAGGGGCCGATGGCGGCGGGGGCCTGGTCCGTGTGGATGCTTTGCATGGGTCTCTCCTCCTTATACCAGCTTGAAGCCCGCCGCGATCAGGGCGCGCCGGATCTGCTCGATCTGGGCGAAGTCGCGGGTCTCCAGGCCGAAGTTGATGAAGCAGCTTGTGATGGCCATGTTGGGGTCGGACTGCTCGTAGTGGACGCGGATGACGTTGCCGCCGCACTCGCTGATGATGCGGCTGACGCCCAGTAGCTGGCCGGGCTTGTCCTCCAGGGCGATGCGGAACTGACAGCTCCGCCCGGTGGAGACCAGACCGCGGCTGATGACCCGGGAGAGGATGTTCACGTCCACGTTGCCGCCGGAAAGGATGCAGACGGTCTTCTTCCCCTGCACCGGCAGCTTCCCGAACATGACGGCGGCCACGCTGACCGCGCCCGCCCCCTCGGTGACCAGCTTTTCCTTCTCCATCAGGGCCAGAATCGCGGTGGCGATCTCGTCCTCGCTGACGGTGACCACCTCGTCCACATATTTCTGGATCATGTCGAAGGTGATGTTCCCCGGATGCTTGACGGCGATGCCGTCGGCGAAGGTGGAGACGGAGTCCAGCGTGACGCAGACCCCCTCGTGGCAGCTCCGGGCCATGGCGGCGGCCCGCTCCGCCTGGACGCCGTAGACCTTCACGTCCGGGCGCAGACTCTTGATGGCGTAGGCCACGCCGGAGATCAGGCCGCCGCCGCCCACGGGCACCACCACAGCCTCCACCCCGTCCAGCTGGTCCAGGATCTCCAGGCCGATGGTGCCCTGTCCGGCGATGACCTGGTCGTCGTCAAAGGGGTGGATCAGGGTGGCCCCGGTCTCGCGCTGGAGCTGGAGGGCCTTTTCATAGGCGTCGTCATAGGTCTCCGGCACCAGGCAGACCTCCGCCCCCAGGGCCTTGGTGGCCTCCACCTTGCTGATGGGGGCCCCGTCGGGCATACAGACCGTGCTGCGGATGCCCATCCGCGTGGCCGCCAGGGCCACGCCCTGGGCGTGGTTTCCGGCGGAGCAGGCCACGATACCGGCTCGGCGCTGCTCGGCGGAGAGCTGGCTGATCTTATAGTAGGCCCCCCGCAGCTTGAAGCTGCCGGTGACCTGCAGGTTTTCGGTTTTCAGGTACAGGTTCGGCTCATCGGTCAGCTTGCGAGCCTGGATGAGGTCGGTTTTCCGCGCCACGTCCTTGAGGACGTAGGCGGCCTGATAGATTTTTTCCAGTGATACCATATCCCGGTACCTCCCTGTAGGGCGCGCCGTCCCCGGCGCGCCGGTCGGCGGGCTATCATTCATGTTTTGTGAAAAGATGCGTTGCAGGGCGCGCCGTCCCCCGAAGCGCCAGGGGGAGTCTTTCCAGCCAGATCGTCGATGAACTGCTTTGCCGTGCGCCCGGTGGGGCCGCCGTGGCGGATCTCCCAGGCGTCGGCCAGCACATGCAGCCGCGCCGGGGGCAGATCCAGCCCCTGTTCGGCGGCCAGGCGGTCCACGATGTCGTAGTAGAGCCGCCGCCCCGGACTGTCGAAGCGGATGGTCAGGCCGAAGCGCCCGGCCAGGGACAGCTTTTCCTCCACCGTGTCGGAGCGGTGCAGGTCCCCGTCGTGCTCCATGTCGCTGCGGTCGGCCCAGGTCTCCCGGATCAGGTGGCGGCGGTTGCTGGTGGCGCACAGGCGCACATTCTCCGGCATGGTCTCCAGCCCGCCCTCGATGGCGGCCTTCAGATATTTGTACTCCGTCTCGTTTTCCTCAAAGGAGAGGTCGTCGATGAAGAGCAAAAAGCGGTAGCGCCGCTGCCGCAGCCGGGACAGCAGGGCGGGCAGCGCGGCAAAGACGCTGCGCTGCAGCTCCACCAGGCGCAGGGGACTGTCGGCATACTCCGTCAGCAGCGCCCGGACGCAGGTGGACTTGCCCGTGCCCGCGTCGCCGTAGAGCAGCATGTGGTTGCTCTGCCGCCCGGCCAGGAAGGCGGAGACGTTCTCCGTCAGCAGCTTTTTTTGCTGCTCATAGCCCACCAGCGCCGACAGCGGCCCGGTCTGCACCCCCGGAATGGGGTACAGCTTCCCGCCGCGCCCGGCCCGGAAGGCGTGGTGCAGGGCCAGTTCCCCCGCGCCCAGCCTCCGGTAGCCCTCGGCGGCGGCTTCCTGGAAGTCCGCCGAATTGTGCGTCCCGGCCAGCGCGTCCCGCAGCGCCGCGATGCGCTGCCCGGCGGGGGTCTCCGGGCGGCTGGGCTGATAGTGCAGGACTTCCCAGGGGTAGTCCTCCGGGGCCTTGCCGAAGCGGGCATGGAGCCGGGCCAGTTCCCCGCTGACCAGGAAGCGCAGGCTCCCCTCCGGCTCCCCCCGGCCCTCGCAGGCCAGGGACCAGGGGTTCTCGTCCGTCAGCAGCCGCTCGGTCAGCCAGGCCTGCCAGAGGTCGCCGGAAATGCCGTAGTCCTCGGCAAAGGTCAGGAGTTCCCGCAGGCCCGGTGCAGGCACCGGGCGCAGGAGCGTATCGGTAGGGCGCGCCGACCCCGGCGCGCCGTCTTGCCGCAGCGCCATGGCTCAGATCTCGACTCTCCAGCCGAAGGGGTCGGGCAGACGGCCATACTGAATGCCGGTGATGGTGTCGTAGATCTTCAGGCTGACCTCGCCGGCCTCGTCGCCGCCGATGGTGAAGACCTCGTCCTTGTAGCGCAGTTTGCCCACCCGGGAGATGACCGCCGCCGTGCCGGTGCCGAAGACCTCCTCCAGCTTGCCGCTGTGCTGGGCCTCCAGCAGCTCATCCACGGAGATGCGCCGCTCCTCGGCGGGGATGCCCCAGTGACGGCAGAGCTGCAAGACGCTGTCGCGGGTGATGCCGGGCAGGATGGAGCCGTTCAGCATGGGGGTGACCACGGTGCCGTCGATCTTGAAGAAGATGTTCATCGCGCCGACTTCCTCGATATACTTGCGCTCCACGCCGTCCAGCCAGAGGACCTGGGAATAGCCGTCCTCGTGGGCCTTCATCTGGGCGGCCAGGGAGCAGGCGTAGTTGCCGCCGGTCTTGGCGAAGCCCATGCCGCCGCGCACGGCGCGGACGTAGTCGTCCTCGATCCAGATGCCCACCGGGTCCAGGCCGTTGGCGTAGTAGGAGCCGCTGGGGGACATGATGATGCAGAAGAGATAGGTGTGGCTGGGGCGCACGCCCAGGTTGGGGTCGACGGCGATGATGAAGGGGCGGATGTAGAGGCTGGTGCCCGGCTCGCCGGGAATCCAGTCCTGATCCAGCTTCACCAGCGCTTTGATGGCCTGGACGAAGTCCTCCTCCGGGATCTGGGGGATGCACAGGCGCTCGTTCGTCTTGTTGGCGCGCTTGGCGTTCATGTTCGGGCGGAAGAGATAGCACTTCCCGTCCGCGCCCCGGTAGGCTTTCAGCCCCTCGAACATCTCCTGGCCGTAGTGGAAGACCATGCAGGCCGGGCTGAGGTCGAAGTTGTGGTAGGGCTCGATGCGTGCGTCATGCCAGCCCTGGCCCTCGGTGTAGTCCATCAGGAACATATGGTCGGTAAAGACGTGGCCGAAGCTCTCCACCTTCGCGGGCTTGACTTTCGGGGTTTCGGTCTTGTGGATCTGGATGTTCAGCATGGGATTCTCCTCCTGTTGTAGGGAGGGGGGCTTGCCCCCTCCGTTTTGTTTCAGATGCGTTCCAAAACTTTTTCTGTCATTTCGGTGCAGGAAAGGGCGCGGCCCTCCCTGCCCCCCAGGATATCCGCCGTGCGCCAGCCGTCTTTCAATACGGCGTCCACGGCCTGCTCCACGCAGTCGGCCTCCGCCGTCCGGGACAGGGAGTAGCGCAGCAGCATGGCGGCGGAGAGGATGGTGGCCAGGGGGTTGGCCCTGTTCTGTCCCGCGATGTCCGGGGCGGAGCCGTGGATGGGCTCGTACATGCCCCGGCTGCCCTCGCCCAGGGAGGCGGAGGGCAAAAGCCCGATGGAGCCGGTGATCTGGCTGGCCTCGTCGGAGAGGATGTCCCCGAACATGTTGCTGGTCACCACCACGTCAAAGCGGCCGGGGTCGCGCACCAGCTGCATGGCGGCGTTGTCCACCAGCATGTCGGACAGTTCCACGTCGGGGTAGTCCTGCGCGACGCGGTGGACGGTCTCCCGCCAAAGACGGGAGGTCTCCAGCACGTTGGCCTTGTCGATGCTGACCACGTTCTTCCGGCGCTTCCGGGCGGTCTCGAAGGCCACGCGGGCGATGCGCTCCACCTCCATGACGCTGTAGGCCTCGGTGTCATAGGCTTCCGGGCCGAACTTGCCCTCTCTCCTGCCCCGCTCGCCGAAGTAGATGCCGCCGGTCAGCTCCCGGACGATCACCAGGTCGAAGCCCCTGGCGGCGATGTCGGGCCGCAGGGTGCAGGCGTCCCGCAGGGCGTCGTAGATCTTCGCCGGGCGCAGGTTGGTGTAGAGGCCCAGGGCGTGGCGCAGGCCCAGCAGGGCCTTCTCCGGGCGCAGATTGGCGGGCAGGCTGTCCCACTTGGGGCCGCCCACCGCGCCCAGCAGCACGCTGTCACTGGCCAGGCAGGTCTGCACCGTCTCCTCGGGCAGGGGGACGCCCAGCGCGTCGATGGCGCAGCCGCCCGCCAGCGTCTCGGCAAAGTGGAAGCGGTGGCCGAAGCGGGCCCCGATCTTCTCCAGCACCTGCACGGCGCTGTCCACGATCTCCGGGCCGATGCCGTCGCCTTTGACCAGGGCAATGTTGTATTCCATGAGGCCGCCTCCTTTATCTCGCGTCCTGCCGCGCCTTGAGATAGGGCAGCAGGCCGCCGCTTTCGATGATTTTCCCGATGAAGGCGGGGGGCGCGGCGGCCTGGAAGGTCTCGCCGCTGGTCTCGTCTGTGATGACGCCGCTGCCCAGGTCCACGGAAACCCTGTCCCCCGCCGCGATGCGCTCCGCCGCCTCCGGGCTCTCCAGAATGGGGAAGCCGATGTTGATGGCGTTGCGGTAGAAGATGCGGGCAAAGCTGGCGGCGATGACGCAGGAAACGCCGCTGGCCTGGATGGCGATGGGGGCGTGCTCCCGGGAGGAGCCGCAGCCGAAGTTCCAGCCTCCCACCATGATGTCACCGGGCTGCACCCGCTGGACAAAGGAGGAGTCGATGTCCTCCATGCAGTGCTGCGCCAGTTCCTCCGGGGAGGGGGCGTTCAGGTAGCGGGCGGGGATGATCACGTCGGTGTCCACGTTGTCCCCGAATTTGAAAACGGTTCCGTTCAGCATGGTCTCAGCCTCCTTACAGTTCCGCCGGGTCGGCCAGACAGCCGGCCACGGCGCTGGCCGCCGCCACGGCGGGGTTGGCCAGGACGACCTCGCTGCGGACGTGGCCCATGCGGCCCACGAAGTTGCGGTTCGTGGTGGCCACGGCGCGTTCGCCCGCGCTCATGACGCCCATGTGTCCGCCCAGGCAGGGGCCGCAGGTGGGGGTGGAGACCGCGCAGCCCGCCTGGATGAAGGTCTGCATCAGGCCCTCCTCCAGACATTGCAGCCAGACGGCCTGGGTGGCGGGGATAACGATACAGCGGACGCCGGGGGCCACATGGCGTCCCTTCAAAATGGCAGCCGCCGCCCGCAGGTCGGAGATGCGCCCGTTGGTGCACGAGCCGATGACCACCTGCTGGATGGGCAGGCCCTTCACCTCGTCCACGGTCTTCGTGTTGCTGGGCAGGTGGGGCAGGGAGACGGTGGGCCGCAGGGCGCTCAGGTCGATGGTGACGGTCCGGGCGTATTCCGCGTCCGCGTCGGCCTCGTAGACCTTCATGGGGCGGGGGAAACGGTCCTTCACATAGGCCAGGGTCTTGTCGTCCACCGGGAAGATGCCGTTTTTCGCCCCGGCCTCGATGGCCATGTTGGCGATGGTGAAGCGGTCGTCCATGCTCAGGGCGGCCACGCCGGGCCCGGTGAACTCCAGGGACTGGTACAGCGCCCCGTCCACCCCGATCAGGCCAATCAGGTGCAAAATCACGTCCTTGCCGCTGACGTAGGGCGGCAGCGTGCCGGTCAGCTCCACCCGAATGGCGGCGGGCACCTTGAACCAGTTCTCCCCGGCGGCCATGCCGGCGGCCATGTCGGTGCTGCCCACGCCGGTGGAGAAGGCTCCCAGCGCCCCGTAGGTGCAGGTGTGGCTGTCCGCGCCGATGACCAGATCGCCGGGGCCAACCAGGCCCTGTTCCGGCAGCAGGGCGTGCTCGATGCCCGCCGCGCCAGTATCATAGAGATGGGAGATGTTGTAACGCCGGGCGAAGTCCCGGGCCGTGGCGCAGAGCTCGGCGGATTTGATGTCCTTGCAGGGGGTGTAGTGGTCCAGGACGATGACGATCTTCTCCGGGTCGAAGACGCGGGTGAACCCGGCCTTGTCGAACACGCCCACGGCCACGGGGGTGGTCACGTCGTTGCCCAGCACCAGATCGAGCTTGGCTTCGATCAGGTCTCCCGCCTTGACTGCGGACAGCCCGGCGTGGTCGGCCAGGATTTTCTGGGTCATGGTCATTCCCATTTATGCGCTCTCCCCTTTCCTCTGCTCCGTGGCGGCGCAGAGCTTGTTGATGGCCTTGATGTAGGCGGTGATGGAGGCCTCCATGATGTCGGTGGAAAGGCCCTTGCCGGTGTAGGTCCGGCCCTCGCTCATCAGCTTGATGGTCACGTCGCCCAGGGTGTCCTTGCCCTCGGAGATGGAGTGGATGTTGTAGATGTCAAAGCTGTGGGGGGCGGGCTGGACGATCTTGTCAATGGCGTTGAAGGCCGCGTCGATGGGGCCGTCGCCCAGGCACACGTCCTCAAAGCGCTGCCCGTCGCGCAGCAGGCTGACGGTGCAGGTGGCGGTGGTGAAGTTGCTGGTGTGGACGGAGAACCAGTCCAGCTGATAGCCGCCCTCCACGGCGGTCTCCTCGGCCACAGCGCGCTGCTCGGCCAGGGCCTCCAGGTCCGTGTCGGTGACGGACTTCTTCTTGTCGCACAGGACCTTGAACTCCTCGAAGCAGGCCAGCAGCTCCTCCGGGCTCAGGTTGTAGCCCAGGTATTTCAGGCGCTCCTCCACGGCGTGCTTGCCGGAGTGCTTGCCCAGGACGATGTTGTTGGTGTGGACGCCCACGGCCTCGGGGGTGAGAATCTCATAGGTGGCCTTGTTGGCCAGGACGCCGTGCTGGTGGATGCCCGACTCGTGGGCGAAGGCGTTGGCCCCCACGATGGGCTTGTTCAGCGGGGCCTTCTGGCCGATGACGGAATAGACCGTCTTGCTGGAGCGGTAGATCTGGGTGGCGTCCAGGCGGGTGGTCACGGGATAGAGGTCGGGCCGGGTGCGCATGGCCATGACCACTTCCTCCAGGGCGGTGTTGCCCGCCCGCTCGCCCAGACCGTTGACGGTGCATTCGATCTGCCGCGCCCCGCCCAGCACGCCGCCCAGGGCGTTGGCCACGGCCAGGCCCAGGTCGTTGTGACAGTGGACGGAGAAGACCACGTCGTCCGCGCCGGGGACGTGCGCGCGCAGGTACTCGATGCGCGCGCGCATCTCCGCCGGGGTGGTGTAGCCCACGGTGTCGGGGATGTTCAGGGTGGTGGCTCCGGCGCGGATGGCGGCGGCGCAGACCTTCGCCAGAAAGTCCAGGTCGCTGCGGGTGGCGTCCTCGGCGGAGAACTGGATGTTGGAGCAGTAGCGCCGGGCGTAGGCCACCATGGCCTCCGTCTGCTCCAGCACTTCCTCCGGCTTCATGCGGAGCTTGTATTCCATGTGGATGGGAGAGGTGGCGATGAAGACGTGGATGCGCGGGTCGGCGGCCACCTTCACCGCCTCCCAGGCCGCGTCGATGTCCTTCACGCTGGCCCGGGCCAGGGAGGCCACGGTGCAGTCCCGGACGGCCTGGGAGATGGCGCGCACGGACTCGAAGTCCCCGGGAGAGGAGATGGCGAAGCCCGCCTCGATGACGTCCACCCGCATCCGCTCCAGGGCGCGGGCCACCTCGATCTTCTCCCGGAGGTTCATGCTGCAGCCGGGGGCCTGTTCGCCGTCCCGGAGGGTGGTGTCAAAAATTTTAACCTGATCAGTCATTCATATCCTCCTTTGCTCAGGTCAGAATCGCGCCCTTGTCGGCGGAGGAGACCAGCCGGGCGTAGCGGGCCAGATAGCCCGTGGTGACCTTGGGGGGCGGGCAGACCCAGCTTTCCCGCCGCCGGGCCAGCTCCTCGTCGCTGACGCGCAGCCGGACAGCGCAGTTGGGGATGTCGATGGCGATGATGTCCCCCTCCTGCACCAGGGCGATGTTGCCCCCGGCGGCGGCTTCGGGGCTGACGTGGCCGATGGCCGCGCCCCGGGTGGCCCCGGAGAAGCGCCCGTCGGTGATGAGGGCCACGCTGCCGCCCAGGCCCATGCCCACAATGGCGGAGGTGGGGTTCAGCATCTCCCGCATCCCGGGGCCGCCCCTGGGGCCCTCGTAGCGGATCACCACCACGTCGCCGGGGCGGATCTGTCTGCCGTAAATGGCTTTGATTGCCGCGTCCTCGCTGTCAAAGACCCGGGCCGGGCCTTCGTGGACCATCATCTCCGGGGCCACGGCGCTGCGCTTGACCACGCAGCCGTCCGGGGCCAGGTTGCCCTTGAGGACGGCGATGCCGCCGTTGGGGGAGTAGGGATCGTCGATGGGGCGGATGATCTCCGTGTCGCGGTTCTCCGCGTGGGCGATGTTCTCCGCCACGGTCTTGCCGGTGACGGTCATCAGGCCGGTGTCCAGCAGGTCCTTTTTCGCCAGCTCGTGCATCACGGCCATGACGCCGCCGGCCCGGTCCAGGTCCTCCATGAAGGTGTCCCCGGCGGGGGCCAGGTGGCAGAGATTGGGGGTCCGGGCGCTGATGGCGTTGCTCTCGTCCAGGTCGATGGTCACGCCCGCCTCATGGGCGATGGCGGGCAGGTGCAGCATGGTGTTGGTGGAGCAGCCCAGGGCCATGTCCACGGTCTCCGCGTTGCGGAAGGCCGAGCGGGTCATGATGTCCCGGGGTCGGATGTCCCGGCGCACCAGCTCCATGATCTGCATCCCGGCCAGCTTGGCCAGGCGGATACGGGCGGAGTAGGGGGCGGGGACGGTGCCGTTGCCGGGCAGCGCCATGCCGATGGCCTCCGTCAGGCAGTTCATGGAGTTGGCGGTGTACATACCGGAGCAGGAGCCGCAGCTGGGACAGGCGTTGGCGGTGTAGTCCTCCACCCCCGCCTCGTCCAGCGTGCCGGCGTGGTAGGCGCCCACGGCCTCGAACATGTGGCTCAGGCAGGTGCGCCGCCCGTCCCGCAGCCGTCCGGCCAGCATGGGGCCGCCGGAGACAAAGATGCTGGGCACGTTCACCCGCGCCGCCGCCATGAGCAGACCGGGCACGTTCTTGTCGCAGTTGGGGATCATCACCAGGCCGTCGAACTGGTGGGCGATGGCCATGGCCTCGGTGCTGTCGGCGATCAGGTCCCGGGTCACCAGGGAGTATTTCATGCCGATGTGTCCCATGGCGATGCCGTCGCAGACGGCGATGGCCGGGAACTCGATGGGGGTGCCCCCGGCGGCCCGGACCCCGGCCTTCACGGCCTCGGCCAGTTTGTCCAGGTTCATGTGGCCGGGGACGATCTCGTTGTAGGAGCAGACCACGCCGATCAACGGGCGTCGCATCTCCTCTTCCGTGAGGCCCAGGGCGTACATCAGGCTGCGGTTCGGGGCCCGCTCCACGCCCTGCTTGATGTTGTCGGATAACATAGTGTAAAGTCTCCTGTTCTCCCGCGCTTCACAAGCGGGGGCGGTAAAAAACGGGCGCAGTCCCGCCGGCTTTGGCAAGCGGGCGGGATGCTGCGCGTATGGGCTTATTTGGAGGCGCTGTCCAGGTCCGCGTCGTCCTTCCAGAGCATCTGCTCGCGGAGGCGCTTGCCCACCACTTCCATGGGGTGCTTGGCCAGGGCCGCACGCTTGGAGTTGAAGAAGGTACGGCCGTTCTTGTTCTCGGCGATCCAGCGCCCGGCAAAGGAGCCGTCCTGGATGTCGCTGAGGACGGCGCGCATCCGGGCCTTGGTCTCCTCGTGGGGGATGACCCGGGGACCGGAGACGTACTCGCCGTACTCGGCGGTGTCGGAGATGGAGTAGTTCATGGCTGCCACGCCGCCCTTGTTGATCAGGTCGATGATAAGCTTCATCTCGTGGATGCACTCGAAGTAGGCGTTCTCCGGCTCGTAACCGGCCTCCACCAGCACCTCGAAGCCGCAGCGCATCAGGTCCACGACGCCGCCGCAGAGGACGGTCTGCTCGCCGAAGAGGTCGGTCTCGGTCTCGTCGTGCATGGTGGTCTCCATGATGCCCGCCCGGGCGCCGCCGATGCCGGCGATGTAGGCCAGGGCGATGTCGCGGCACTTGCCGCTGGCGTCCTGCTCCACGGCGATCAGGCAGGGCACGCCCTTGCCCGCCACATACTGGCTGCGGACCGTGTGGCCGGGGCCCTTGGGCGCCGCCATGAACACGTCCACGTTGGCGGGGGGCACGATGCGCTGATAGCGGATGTTGAAGCCGTGGGCGAAGGCAATGGCCTTGCCCTCGCTCAGATAGGGCGCGATGTCGGCCTTGTACATGTCGGCCTGATTCTCGTCGTTGATGAGGATCATGATGACGTCGGCCTTCTGGGTGGCCTCGGGCACGGTCATCACTTCAAAGCCGTCCCGCTCGGCCACGGGCCAGCTCTTGCCGTTTTTGCGCAGACCCACGATCACCTTGCAGCCGGAGTCGCGCAGGTTCAGCGCATGGGCGTGGCCCTGGGAGCCGTAGCCGATGATGGCGACGGTCTTGCCGTCCAGCGCGCTCAGGTCGCAGTCCTTCTCATAGTACATCTTAGCCATGATCCAGTTCTCCTTTTCTCATATGACTTATTTTGTATTGTATGTTTGGAAGCCGGAAAAAAACCTCGTTGCCTCGCAGAGTTTCGCGCCCGCAGGCGCGAAATCAATTTCAAATCCATTTTTGCCGGAAACCGCGTTTTCGGCAAAAATACTTCTCGCGTAGCGAGTGTGCCCTCCCCCGTAGGGCGCGCTCGCGGAGCGCAGCCTTTCTCATTTCAGAACCCAGCGAAGCGGTTCTGA
Organism: Oscillospiraceae bacterium; assembly: GCA_017542425.1. Classification (GTDB taxonomy): domain Bacteria; phylum Bacillota; class Clostridia; order Oscillospirales; family Oscillospiraceae; genus RGIG7114. The sequence continues at coordinate 23,711 of JAFXXH010000022.1, forward strand.
AATGAAATCAGCGGTAATTCTTGCCCAGATTGAATTCGTCCCGCTCCTTGGTCTCGGCGGTGATGGTCTCCAGACCCCGCTCCATGGCCACAATGCCGGTGCGGGCCAGCTCCAGCAGCTCGAACTGCTCCAGAATGGCCTGGATGGCGGCGGTCTTGTTCTCGTCGCCGATGAGGGCGATGGTCAGAGAGCCGGTGGACACGTCGATGATGGAGGCGCGGAAGATGTTGGCGATCTGGATGACCTCCGTGCGCTTTTCCCCGGTCTCCGCCCGGACTTTCAGCAAGATCAGCTCCCGGCGGATGGAGCGCTGGGGCGACAGCAGCTTCACGGAGTGGACCGGGAAGAGCTTGCGGAGCTGGTTGCTCAGCAGCAGGGCGTGGTCCTCGTCGGCCAGCACCTCGATGGTGATGCGGGAGATGGCCGGGTCGTCGGTGGTGCCCACGGCCAGGGACTCGATGTTGTAGCCCTTGCGGGAGAACAGCCGGGTCACCTGGGACAGCACCCCGGCCTGATTGTCCACCAGCACGGCCATGCTGGTCCGTTTGATTTCGTCCATTGCTCGCTCCCTCCTTCAGTCCAGCAGGAACTGGGTGATGTGGCTGCCGCCGCTGACCATGGGCCGGACCATCTCGTCCGTGTCGATGGCGCAGTCGATGACGAAGCCGTGGCCCCATTCCAGAGCCTCCCGGGTGGCCGCCTCGAACTCCTCCACATTGGTGACCCGGCGGCCCCGGAGTCCGTAGGCCTCCGCCAGCTTCACGAAGTCCGGGCCACGGTCCAGGGTGGTCTGGTAAAAGCGCTTTTCGTAGATCAGGTTCTGCCACTGGCGCACCATGCCCAGGGTGCGGTTGTCCAGGATGTAGGTGATGACCGGGATGTCGTAGTGCTCCTCGGTGCAAAGCTCGTTGCAGTTCATGCGGAACGAGCCGTCGCCGGTGATGTGGATGACGGTCTTGTCCGGGTTGCCCACCTTGGCCCCCAGGGCCGCCCCCAGGCCGAAGCCCATGGTGCCGAAGCCGCCGGAGGTGATGAGCTGGCCGGGATAGTCGAAGTGGAAGTGCTGGATGGCCCACATCTGGTGCTGGCCCACGTCGGTGGCCACGATGGTGTCGGGGGGCAGCAGCTTGGCGATGGACTGGAAGATCTGCTTGGGCGTCAGCTTGTCGGGGCTGTCGTCGTACTCCGTCTCGGTCTTGAAGGAGAAGACATAGTCCTTCCAGGGCTGGTGATCCTGCTGCTCCAGCTTCCGGTTCAGCCGCTCCAGCACCGCCCGGGCGTCGCCGATGATGTGGTGGTCCGTGCGGACGTTCTTGTTGATCTCGGAGCGGTCGATGTCGATCTGGACGATCTTCGCCTGGGCGGCGAAGCTGTCCGGCTTCAGGGCCACCCGGTCGGAGAAGCGGCAGCCCACGGCAATCAGCAGGTCGCAGCCGTCGCAGGCCATGTTGCTGGCCTGGGTGCCGTGCATGCCCACCATGCCGGTGGCCAGGGGGCTGCGCCCCACGATGCCGCCGCCGCCCATGACGGTGATGGCCACAGGGGCGTCCACGGTCTCGGCAAAGCGGGTGAAGGCCTCCTGGGCCCGGGAGCGGACCACGCCGCCGCCGCAGAGCAGCATGGGCTTTTTCGAGGCGCGGATCATGTCCACCAGGGCGTCGATGTCCGCCTCGTTGGGCTCCGGGGCTTTGAACTCCTCCGCCGCCCGGCCCCGCAGCGCCCGGAGCATCCCGTGCTTGGCGTGCTCGGACTTGGGCAGGGGTTCATAGGCGGCCTTGGTGGCGGTGACGTTTTTCAGCATGTCGATCAGCACCGGGCCGGGCCGCCCGCTGCGGGCGATGGCGAAGCCCGTGCGCACCGCGTCGGCCAGCTCGTCCACGTCCCGGACCAGATAGTTCCATTTGGTGATGGGCATGGAGATGCCGGTGATGTCCACCTCCTGGAACGAGTCTTTGCCGATCAGGTTCTCCCCCACGTTGCAGGTGATGAAGACCACCGGGGAGGAGTCCATGTAGGCGGTGGCGATGCCGGTGGTGAGGTTGGTGGCGCCGGGGCCGCTGGTGGCGAAGCAGACGCCCACCTTGCCCGTGGAGCGGGCGTAGCCGTCCGCCGCGTGGCTGGCCCCCTGCTCGTGGGCGGTCAGGATGTGGCGGATGCGGTCGGAATAGCCGTAGAGCGCGTCATAGACGTTCAGGATCGTACCGCCGGGGTAGCCGAACACCGTGTCCACGCCCTGCTCCAGCAGGCATTCGATCAGGATTTGCGCGCCGGTCAGTTCCATATTCAGGACCTCCTTTTGCGATGTTTGGGCGGCAGCGCGCCGCCGGAAAAGAATAAGACCCCGCCGTCTGGCCAAAAGCCCGACCGCAGGATCTGCACCGTTTGGGAATCCGTCTTCCGGGAATCCCTTTGTTCTCGCTTCCCGGTTCCGCTCACGCCTTGCAGCTTTGGGTATGACTTTCAGCGCTATTCAGTTTCCCGCCTACAACCAGCAGGTTCAGAATAACGCCCAGCAGACCCGGAAGCAACATCACAGCGCTCATATGCGAACCTCGTCACAAGAATGAATAGATTGTGCTCACTTTACTACGGCATTCCGGTAAAGTCAAGAAAAAATGCGTCCTTCTCCGTTTTTTCGGTATCGTGCCGGACTTTCCTCCCCTTTTTCCATGCGGGATTGTGGGATATGCCCGGATGGGGACGCGGCGGAAAAAAAATCCCCGGCGGGCGGAAGTCGCCGCCGGGCTTCTCGTTCAGCTTTCGTTGGCAAAAAAGCGCTGATGCACGGCCCGCACGGCCTTGTCCGCCTCCGCCCTGGGCACCACCACGCTGAGCTTGATCTCGCTGGAGGCGATCATGCGGATGTTGATCCCCGCTTCGGCCAGGGCCCGGAACATCTGCACGGCCATGCCGGGGGCGTCCATCAATCCTGCGCCCACCAGACTCACCTTGGCCGCGTCCGGGTCCAGGGCAAAGCTGCGCAGGCCCAGGGCGGCGCGATGTTCCTCCAGAATGGCCTGCACCTTCGCCGCGTCGGCGCTGCGCAGGGTGAACGACAGGTCCCCGGTGCCGTCCGGGCTGCCGGACTGCAAAATCAGGTCCACATTGACGTCCGCCCGGCTGAGCAGTTGAAACAGCTCCAGCACCGCCCCGGGCCGGTCCGGCACGCCGCGCACCGTGACCCGGGCGATGTCCGCGTCCTTCGCCACGCCGCTGAGGGCCGTGCGCTCCATCGGCTCCGTCACCAGGGTCCCCGGGGCCCGGACGAAGCTGGAACAGACCTCCAGCTCCACGCCGCAGCGCCGGGCCAGCTCCACGCTGCGGTTGTGCAGCACCTGGCTGCCCAGGCTGGCCAGCTCCATCATCTCGTCATAGCCCACGGCCTCCAGCTTCCGGGCCTCCGGGACGCGCCGGGGGTCGGCGGTGTAGACCCCCTCCACGTCGGTGTAGATCTGGCAGCGGTCGGCGTGCAGCGCCGCGGCGATGGCCACGGCGGAGGTGTCGCTGCCGCCCCGGCCCAGGGTGGTCAGGTCCCCGGCGTCGTCAATGCCCTGGAAGCCGCAGACCAGGACGATCTTTCCTGCCTCCAGTTCCCGGTTCAGCCGGGCCGTGTCGATGCACCGGATGCGGGCCGCGCCGTGCCGGTCGTCGGTGGAAAGCCCGATCTGCCAGCCGGTGAGGCTGACGGCGGCCAGGCCCATGGACTCCAGGGTGAGGGCCATCAGGGCGACGCTGATCTGTTCGCCCACGCAGAGCAGGGCGTCCAGCTCCCGGCCGCCCGGCTCCGGGCAGAGTTCCCGGGCCTTCTCGATCAGCTCGTCCGTGGTGTCCCCCTGGGCGCTGAGCACCGCCACAACCCGGTGCCCGGCCCGGCGGGTTTCGGCGAGGATGCCGGCCACCCGCTTGATTCTCGCGGCGTCAGCCACGCTGCTGCCGCCGAATTTTTGCACGATTAGCATGGTCTCTCTTCCTTCTCCTGTCGGAAATCCGGGGGAGCCAAACCCGCTCCCCCGGTCCATCTTACGCCATGCCGCAGCGCGCCGTCACTCCAGAACCCGCAGGCAGGCCAGGGCCTCCCGTCCATGGAGCGCCGCGTCCAGTTCGGCGCGGGTCATGGGCCCGGTGAGGCAGGCGGTCTCCCCGCCCGCTGCGGCCACGGTCTCCGCCCCCGGCAGGGCCAGCGCCCCCCGGCCGCGCACATACCAGCGCCAGGGCAGCGCGTCGGGGTGGACGAAGCGCTCCGGCTGCTCCGGGCCCCAGTCGATATACTTGCGCCCCACGCGCCGCAGGGCGTCCACCGCGTCGCCCACCACAGCGCTGGCGGTGGGCAGACTGCCCGCGCCGGGGCCGTAGAAGAGACACTCCCCCACCGCGTCGCCCCGGACGGCCACGGCGTTCATCACGCCGCTGACCTGGGAAAGCATCGCCGTCTCCGGCACCAGGCGCGGGGCCACGAAGGCGGTAAAGCGCCCGTCGGGCAGACTTTTGGCGTGGGCGATGAGCTTCACCGCGCAGCCCAGGGACGCGGCCAGGGCCACGTCCGCCGCCGTCACGCCGCCGATGCCCTCCGTGGGCACGGTCTCCGGCGGGACGTTGCTGCCGAAGGCCAGGTCGGTCAGGATGCAGAGCTTGCGCTGGGCGTCCACGCCGTCCACGTCGGCGCTGGGGTCGGCCTCCGCGTAGCCCAGGGCCTGGGCCTCCCGCAGTGCCTCGGCAAAGCTTTTGCCGTGGGCGATCATCTGGGTCAGGATGTAGTTGGTGGTGCCGTTGACGATGCCGAAGACCTCGTCGATGCGGTTGGCCGCCAGCTCGTCCGTCAGGGGGCGCAGCAGGGGGATACCGCCCCCCACGCTGGCCTCGAAGAGCAAGAAGGCGTCCCGCGCCCGGGCCAGCTCCAGCAGCTCCAGACCGTGCTCGGCGATGAGCTGCTTGTTGCTGGTGACCACGCTCTTGCCCGCCAGCAGACTGCGGCGCACGAACTGGTAAGCCGCGCCCACGCCGCCCATGCACTCGCATACCACGCTGACGGCGGGGTCGGATTCGATCAGGTCGAAGTCCTCCGTCACCCGCCCGGCCCAGGGTTCGCCGGAGCAGTCCCGCCGCTCCAGCACATATTTCAGCTCCACCGGCTCGCCCACCGCCTTTGCGATGCGCGCCGCGCTGTCGGTAAACAGCCGGGCGACGCCGCTGCCTACCACGCCGCAGCCCAGGATTGCTACAGATTTCATCGGTTTTCTCTCCCCTGTTCTTCTGATATTACCCCGCCAAAACGCTGAGATCCACCACCGTGGGCAGGGCGCTCAGCCGCTCCCGCAGCTCGTCCAGGCCGCTGCGTAGGTCCTCCGCCGTGAAGCTGATGGTCACCACGCCCACCCCGTTGGTGGGGATGGACTGGTTGATGGTGAGGATGTTGGCCCCGGCCTCCGCAAACAGCGTCAGCACGCTGCTGAGGGCCCCGGGCCGGTCCTGGGTGATGAGGCTCATGGTCACGATCCGGTCCCGGCGGACGTCCCGGAAAGGCGTGATGGAGTCCTTGTACTTGTAGTAGGCGCTGCGGCTGATCCCGGCCCGGGCCGTCGCCTCCGCCACCGTCCGCACCGTGCCCCGGGCCAGCAGCTCCTTGGCCTCGCAGACCCGGAGAAACACGTCCGGCAGCATGGACGCCTCCACCAGATACAGCTTGCTTTTCGCCATGTGCGTCTCCTCCCTCCGGGTTCCGTGTCCGCTCCATACGGGCAAATGTCTTTATGAGTCGGTATCATACCACAGTTTGCGGCGGGATGCAAGAGGGAGACGGGAGAAAAAACGACCGGAACCGCACCCGTTTTTCGGCGGAACGCCTCCCTGCATATTCTCCCGCCCCGGCGGGCAAGCTATGCAAAAAGCGGAAAGGACGGGACGCAAATGATTCAGATGTTGGGACGCCAGACCCTGGCGCTGGAGCGGGGGGCCGTGGTGGCCGCCGGGGCGGCGGTGGGCGGCAAACGGGAGGGAGAAGGCCCCCTGGCCGAGCGCTTCGACGCCATTGCGGAGGACGGCTATTTCGGGCAAAAGAGCTGGGAGGCGGCGGAGACCGCCATGCTGGGCCAGTGCTTCCAGACCGTCTGCGCCAAGGCGGGACTGGAGCCGGGGGCGCTGCGCTATCTGATCTCCGGCGATCTGCAAAACCAGTGTACCGGCTCCGGCTACGCCTCCAGGGGCACGAACCTGCCCTACTGGGGTCTGTACAGCGCCTGCGCCACCATGGGGGAGGCCCTGGGCCTGGGCGCCCTGCTCTGCGAGCTGGGGGCCGATCCGGTCTGCGCCATGACCAGCTCCCACTTCTGCTCCGCCGAACGCACCTACCGCACGCCCCTGGAATACGGCGCGCAGCGCGCCCCCACCGCCCAGTGGACGGTGACGGCGGCGGGGGCGGCGATCCTCCGCAGCGGAGGGACGGGGCCGCGCATCACCCACGTCACCACCGGGCGGGTGGTGGACGCGGGGGTGACGGATAGCGCCGACATGGGGGCGGCCATGGCTCCCGCCGCCCTGGACACGCTGCTGTCCCATTTCTCTGACACCGGGCGCAAGCCCCTGTACTACGACGCCATCATCACCGGGGACCTGGGGGAGTTCGGGCGCGGCATCCTGGCGGAGCTGCTGCGGGCCGAGGGCTTCGAGGCGCTCCCGGCGGTGTTCACCGACTGCGGCTGCCTGATATACGACGCGGCGGCCCAGGACGTACACGCCGGGGGCAGCGGGGCAGGATGCAGCGCCAGCGTCTTCGCCGGGCATATCCTGCACCAGCTCCGGGAAGGGCGCTGGCAGCGGGTCCTCTTCGCCCCCACCGGGGCGCTGATGAGCCCCACGCTGGTGCAGCAGGGGGAGAGCATCCCGGCGGTCTGCCACGCCGTGGCCCTGGAGGCCGCGCCGGGGACGGAGCGGCCCAAGCCCATGCCCCCGGCCAAGGGGACGGCGGTGGAGGCCGCGGAAGCCATCGCCCAGGCGGTCCGGGCCCACCGGAAGGGGGCCGACGCCGCCGAGGCGGAGGACGTGGCCCGCCGGGCGATGGAGGACTGAACCCATGGAGACGCTGCTGAGCTATGCAAAATGTTTCCTCCTGGGCGGGGCCCTCTGCGCCCTGGGACAGATCCTCATCGACCGGACGGCCCTGACCCCGGCCCGCATCCTGACCATCTATGTGACGGCGGGGGTTCTGCTGGGGGCGCTGGGGCTGTATCAGCCGCTGGTGGACTTCGCCGGGGCCGGGGCGACGATCCCGCTGACGGGCTTCGGCAACACCCTGGCGAAAGGCGTCCGGGAAGCGGTGGCGGAGCGGGGCTGGCTGGGGGTCTTTACCGGAGGCTTCACCGCCTCCGCCGCCGGGATCTGCGCGGCGCTGCTGTTCTCGTGGATCGCCTCGCTGGTGGCGCGGTCGAAGGAGAAGTGAAAAAAAAGAGGGCCTGCCCCGTCCGCCGGAAAGCGGGTGAGGCAGGCTTTCAATTTGACGGGCCGGACGCTGCAAAGTGCCCTCTCCCAGTCCCTCCCCCAGCGGGGGAGGGTGTCGCCCACAAGGGCGACCGGAGAGGGAGAACGTGGCGGGAGCGCGACGTGGAAATGGCCGCAGCCGTGGGGGTGTACGAACGCTTTTACCGTCTGCAAGCGGTCAGGTTCTCCCTCTTCCGTCATCCGCCTCGCGGGGGATCGGCGGATGCCACCTTCCCCCGCTGGGCATAGGCGTTAAGCTAACCATCACAGGTGATTTCAAGCAGAGTAAGCAGCA
>JAFXXH010000023.1 GCA_017542425.1 Oscillospiraceae bacterium
GCCGCGTAAACGCTTTCAGCTCTCTGGCCTTCTGTTCCCAGCCTTCCGGCAAATATCTCGTTATCGGCTCCATATTGGTATACATGGCTTTCACCTCATCACCATGATACCACATAAATTATGTTAACTTCAAGCTTTTTTTAGCTTAACGCCTATGCCCGCTGGGGGAAGGAAGGGCGGCTGCGAATGCGCCGGGGTGGGCGCGCCCTACGGTTCCGCAGCCTCAAATTCCATCGGCGCGCCGGGGAACACCGCCTCCAGCGTCTCCCGCAGCTTCACCATGGTCTCCGCCGAAGCCGTGACGCGCACTTTGCCGTCCTCCACCCTGGCGCTGCTCCCCGGAAAATACGGCAGCATCTCCCGCTCCAGTTCCTCCCGCAGCGCCTCCGGCTGCGCCGCATAGGCCGCAGCGCTCATGGCCGGGCGGTAGTCCAGCAGCGGGTCGTGCCGCCCGGTGAAGCAGACCACCAGGAAGGCCGCCGCCAGCAGGAGGACCAGCACGGCTCCCGCCGGTTTCAGCACCCGGAACAGGAACTCCCCACTGGTCTCCCGGATGGGTTTTTCCTCCTCCGGCATGGCTCAGAACTGCACGCGCCGGGCGATCCAATCGCGCACTTCGGCGATGGGGACGCGGACCTGCTCCATGCTGTCCCGCTCCCGGATGGTGACGCAGTGGTCGGCCTCGTCGCTGTCGGTGCCCACGGTGTTGAAGTCGAAGGTGATGCAGAAGGGGGTGCCGATCTCGTCCTGGCGGCGGTAGCGCTTGCCGATGGAGCCGGTCTCGTCATAGTCGCACATGAATTCCCTGGACAGCTCCCGGTACAGCTCCATGGCCGGGCCGGAGAGGACCTCCTTTTTGCTCAGGGGCAGCACGGCGCACTTGTAGGGCGCCAGGGCCGGGTGCAGGTGCAGCACGGTGCGGATATCCTGCTTGCCGTTCTTGTCCTGGCCCACCACTTCCTCGTCATAGGCTTCGCAGAGGAAGGCCAGGGCCACGCGGTCGCAGCCCAGGCTGGGCTCGATGACGTAGGGAATGTAGTGCTCCCCGGTCTCGTGGTCGAACCAGGTCAGGTCGCGGCCGCTGGCCTCCTGGTGGCGGCCCAGGTCGTAGTCCGTCCGGTCGGCAATGCCCCAGAGCTCGCCCCAGTCGGTGAAGGGGAAGGCGTACTCGATGTCCGTGGTGGCCCGGGAATAGAAGGCCAGCTCCGCCGGTTCGTGGTCGCGCAGCCGCAGGTTGTCCTTGGAAATGCCCAGGCTCAGCAGCCAGTTCACGCAGTAGTCCTTCCAGTAGGCGAACCACTCCAGGTCCGTGCCGGGCTTGCAGAAGAACTCGCACTCCATCTGCTCAAACTCCCGGGTGCGGAAGGTGAAGTTGCCCGGCGTGATCTCGTTGCGGAAGGCCTTGCCCACCTGGCAGACGCCGAAGGGCAGCTTCCGTCGGGTGGTCCGGGCGATGTTGGCGAAGTTGACAAAAATGCCCTGGGCGGTCTCCGGGCGCAGGTAGACGGTGGAGCTGGAGTCCTCGGTGACGCCGATGGCGGTCTTGAACATCAGGTTGAACTTGCGGATGGGGGTGAAGTCGTGCTTGCCGCAGACCGGGCAGACCACGTCCTCATGCGATGCGATGAAGGCGTCCATCTCGTCAAAGCTCATGGCGTCCGGGTTTACGTCGGGGAACTCCTCGGCGATCAGCTTGTCGGCCCGGTGCCGGGCCTTGCAGGCCTTGCAGTCCAGCAGCGGGTCGGAAAAGCTGGCCACATGGCCGGTGGTGACCCAGGTGGTGGGGTTCATGAGGATGGCCGCGTCCAGGCCCACGTTGTAGGGGCTCTCCTGCACGAACTTCTTCAGCCAGGCGCGCTTCACGTTGTTCTTGAACTCCACGCCCAGGGGGCCGTAGTCCCAGGAGTTGGCCAGGCCGCCGTAGATCTCGCTGCCGGGGAAGACAAAGCCCCGGTTCTTGCAGAGGGCCACGATCTTGTCAAGGGTCTTTTCGGATTGCTTCATAGATTCTCGTCTCCTTTTTCCCCCGGCTGGATACCGGGGAGATGATTTGCATGGATTGCCGGAAAAAACGCTAACTTGTTAATTGTATCACTCATGCACTTCGATTGCAAGGGCCGGAGCGGCGCATTTTTTCCACCGGCACCTGGGCCAGCACCACCGCCACGAGCATCACCGCGCAGCCGGCGTACTCCCGCGGGCTGAGCCGGTCGCCCAAAATCAGCGCCCCGGCCAGGACGGAGAAGACGCTCTCCATGCCCAGCAGCAGACTGACCAGCGTGGGATTGCCGCCCCGCTGGGCCACCACCTGGAGGGTGTAGGCCACGCCGCTGGACATGACGCCGATGTACAGCAGCGGCCAGAGGGCCGCCTGCAGCCCGGCGACGGTGGGGGTCTCCGCCAGCAGAGAGAGGACGCCGGAGGCCAGGCCGACGACCAGGAACTGCCCGATGGACAGTTGGATGCTGTCGGTCTGCTGGGCGAAGCGGTCCACGGACAGCACCTGGCAGGCGTAGGCCACGGCGCAGCCGATCAGCAGCCCGTCGCCCGGCTCGACGCTCAGGGTCTCCCCGGCCCGAATGCACAGCAGCCAGAGGCCCAGGGCCACCAGGCCCACGCAAAGCCAGATGCGCGCCCCCACGCGCTTTTTCAGGAACACGCCGAAGACCGGCACCAGCACCACATAAAAGGCGGTGATGAAGCCCGCCTTCCCAGCCGTGGTGGTGGCCAGGCCCATCTGCTGCAGCCCGGTGCCCAGAAAGAGGAAGGTCCCGCAGGCCAGAGACCCGCGCAGCAGCCGCTTCCAGTCGGTCTTATGCGCCTCCCCTCGGCGGCGCCGCGCCCGGGTGAGCAGGGCGGAGAACGGCGTCAGCACCGCCACGGCCAGGAAACTCCGCAGGGCGTTGACGGTGAAGGGCGGCAGACTCCGGGCGCAGAGACTCTGGAACACGAAAGCCGTGCCCCAGATCATGGCCGCCGTCAGCGGCACGACGATGTGTCGGATCGCGTTTGGTTTCATATTGATGTCCCATCCATAAAAATTTGACAGATTATAACACGCGCCGGGGCGTTTGACCAGCCCCGGCGGGAGGATTTTTCTGAGGGGGGCGGAAAAAAGAGGGCCGCCCTGATGAGACAGCCCCCTTTTGGATGTGGACGCTTTATTCTGCGGATGCGCCCGGTAGGGCGCGCCGACCCCGGCGTTCCGCGCAGAAGCACAGAACCCGGAGCAACCCGTCAGGCGAATCCGCATTCGCTCTGTAGGGCGCGCCGACCCCGGCGCGCCGGCAGCAGCGCCAAAGGAAATCCACCATGTCCGGCGCATTCGCAGCCCCCCCTTCCTTCCCCCAGCGGGGGAAGGTGGCATTCGCCGCCAGGCGAATGACGGAAGAGGGAGAACGTGACCGCTGGCAGACAGTAAAATGCTTCGCATATCCCCCCGGCTGCAGTCATTTCCACATCGCGGTCCCGCCACGTTCTCCCTCTCCGGTCGCCCTTGTGGGCGACACCCTCCCCCGCTGGGGGAGGGAATGGGGGCGGGCGCTTGCTACCTACGGCGAATTCGCACACACGCGGTAGGGAACGCCGTCCCCGGCGTTCCGGGCAGCAGCACCCACGACATGGAACACGTTCCGGCGAATCCGCATACGCTCCGCTGTAGGGCGTGCCGACCCGGCACGCCGCGCAGCAGCATCCACGAAACAGAACGCCCTTGGGCGAAATTGCACACACCCCCTGTAGGGAAAGGGCTTGTGTCAAGACCCACATGGTTTACAGATTGTGCAAACACATGGTTTACACATGGGGGTCACAAATTCCTGCAAAATGATTTGGAAGGAGGGCGTAGCCCGACTGGAAAATCATTTTGCA
>JAFXXH010000024.1 GCA_017542425.1 Oscillospiraceae bacterium
CACGCTCTCCGACCCCGGCGGAACCTGCGCATCCTTGTCTCTCGTTTGCGCATTGCTGCCTGCTGCGACGGTTAACGCATCGGCTTCCGCTTCTTAAATTTACGAGGCTCAATCGCTTCACGCTTCTGCATTGCGGCTCTCGTGCTCCTCTGTCTACGCTTAAGCCTCGCCTCGCGGCTTTGGATCCAAGACTGAGTACCGGCCGCTGACCTTGCTTTACCGGGTGGGGTGACTCTCCCCACTATAGTTCAAGCGCCGAACCGGCGCACAACCGTCCCTTTTGACTCATTTTCCCCGCCGTCTCCGCCATTCGTTCCAAAACGCGGCATATCCGTTCCGGTCCAATGCATCCTCCGGCGGCGCCTTGGGCGTACACGCGGCGTAAAAGGCTTCGATCTTGTCGGCGAAGCGGAACACCTCCGCCCGGTAGGCCGCCAGCGGGACGGTCACTTCATAGCCGTCGTCCAGCCGCAGCCGGACCTGCTCCCCCGCGTGCAGGACCGACCAGTCCACACCCTTGTCACAGCCCACGATGACCACGTTGTCCAGCGCCTCGTTTGGGAGCAGGAAGAAGCCGCAGCAGGGCAGGAGCTGGTTGTCCGTGTGGCTCAGGTGGTCCTCCGTGACGGTTTTCAGCAGATACAGGGCGGCGGCGCTGACCGTGGCGTCCGCGTATTCCAGCGTGCGCGCCCCGACGGTGACCTTTGCGTGGCCGTGGAGGCACAGGTCGTGGGGGTCGTCCGCCGCCCCATTGATCCAGGCCAGGTTCGTGGCGTCAATAAAAAAGCTTCCCATGGTTTCCTCCGCTCCAGGATTTGTATCGGTCCATGTTGTCACCCCATAAAAAGGCCGCCCGTGGCAGCCGGGAACGGCGGGGCGGCGGGGCCGGGACAAAGCCTGTCCCGGCCCGGCAGCCCCGGCTTGCTTCTTTGCCGCTGAAAAATTTTCGGCGACGCTGTCATCCTGGCACAAAAGACAGGGCACGGCAATCCGGGGGGATCGCCGTGCCGTCATAGTTCCGGCCATTCTGACAGCCGTGCCGGGAGCGCGTCACGCGATGCTTCCGAATGCGGCGACGGCTTCGTCCACGGTCATGAGGCCGTTGCTGACCTGCCAGCCCGCCCGGCAGACCTGGGAAGAGGCCTCGTCGATCAGGCCGAGCTCCGACAGGTTGATCATCCGGCTTTCGTCGAGTTTTTCAAAGGGCGCGTAGACGCTGTCCAGGGACATATCCGCGCAGGGGGTCACCATGCGCTTTGCCTTTGCCATCAGGTTCAGCTCGTCCGTGCAGACCAGAAAGCGCATGAACTCGTTGGCAAGCGCCAGATTCGCGCTGTTTTTGTTGACCGCAAAGCCGATGGAAACGGTGTTGACAAAGTAAGCGCCCTGCTCGGTGGAGGGAACCGGATGGAAGCTGTAGCGGAAGGGGTTTTGGGTGAAGGCTTCGGACTTGGCCTCGCGCTTCTCGGTGCCGGACACGGTGTTGCCCGTGGCCAGCATCATGGGCACGTCCCCCTCAAAGAAGCGCAGGATCACCGCGTCATAGTTGTCCTTCAGGGCGCTGCAGCTTTCCAGATCAAGATAGCCGTGGCGCATAAAGTCCGCTGTCAGCTCCAGCATATCGCGCAGATATTCGCCCGCCTCCGGCTGGAGGGCGTTCAGCGCGCTCAGCGCCGCCTCGTCGCCCTGGATCTGGGCGCAGAAGTAGGGATAGTACAGCGGATAGAGCAGCTCGCCGCTCTTGTTGTAGCCCATGATCGGGTTGGCGTAGCCCGCCGCCCGGAACGCTTCGCAGGCGGAAAGAAGCTCGGAATAGGTCTGGGGCACGGCGATGTTCTCTTTGGCGAACAGGTCCTCGTTCACCAGCATCCCATAGGTGGTGGTGTACACGGGCACGCTGAGGATCCGGCCCTGGTCGTCGCGTTTCAGCAGGTTCTCCCGCACGCAGGAGAGATCGATGTCCAGCGCCGGATCGGCCAGGTTCTCCGAAGCGGCAAAGATGTCCGCGCCGTCCGCCCAGTCGCCCATCCAGGGGTAGGTGAAGAAGATGTCCGGCGCCTCGCTGTTCCCCAGAGCCGTGGACAGGATCTTGCTGTAGCCGTCCAGATAGGTGTATGTCAGCGTCACGTTGGGATAGTATTCCGCAAAGCGCACGAACTCGGCTTCCAATGCTTCAAAGTTGTTGTAATGTCCCACGACGGTGACGGCGCCCTCCGTCTGGGAATCGAGACGCGGCGTAAAGCCGACGTCACTCGCCTGGGGCCCGGCGGCCTCCTGTGCGCCGCAGGCGGTCAGGACCAGCATCAGCGCCAGAACCAGCGCGCACAGCGCCGCGAAACGGGGATGTCTTCTCATCTCTTTGTGCCCTCCTTGATTCGTTTGATTTCTTTCAGGACCAGTTTCATATCAATGGGCTTGGCGATGTGCCCGTTCATGCCCGCCGCCAGACACTCCGCCACGTTTTCGGAGAAGGCGTCGGCGGTCATGGCGATGATGGGAATCTGGGACGCCCAGGGGTCGCTGAGCGCACGGATCGCCTTCGTGGCCTCGATGCCGTTCATCACCGGCATCTGGATATCCATAAAGATCAGGTGGAACGCGCCCTGTTCGGCCTTTGCCATGCGCTCCACGGCGAGCTGGCCGTTCTCCGCCCGCTCCGTCTGGATTCCATACATATCCAGCAGCATGGAGATGATTTCCCAGTTGGTGTCGTTGTCCTCGGCCACCAGGATGCGCATGTCGGCCAGATCGGCGCCGTCGTCCTCCTGATCGGCGCGGGTGTTCTCGTTGCCCAGCAGCTCGCTGAGCTTGTCGTACAGCGTGGTGCGGAACAGCGGCTTGCTGATGAAGCCGTCCACCCCGGCGTCTCGCGCCACATCCTCTATGTCGGACCAGCTATAGGCGGAGATCAGCAGGATCGGAACCTCGTCGCCCACCTGGGCGCGAATCCGGCGGGCGGCCTCGATGCCGTCCATGTCCGGCATCTTCCAATCCAGGATCACGACCCGATACGCGCCGCGCCCGGACGCCATGCGCACGGCCTCCGCGCCGCTCTGGGCGGTGTCCGCCTCCACGCCGATGGAGCGCAGGGTGTCCCTGGCGGTCTCCAGCAGCACCTCGTCATCGTCCGCCAGCAGCACGCGGATGGGCGGCAGCATAAACTCGTCCATCAGCTTGTCCGCCAGCGGGATCTCCAGCGTCACGGTGAAGGTGGTCCCCTTGCCCACCTGGCTCTCGCACTCGATGGTGCCGTGCATGAGGTCGATCATCTGCTTGGTGATGGCCAGGCCCAGGCCGGTGCCCTGGATCATGTTCACACGGCTGTCGGTCTGGCGGGAGAAGGGCTGATACATGCGCTCCATGAACTCCGGCGTCATGCCCATGCCCGTGTCCGCCACCACATAGGTGATGCGGACGGTCTTGTCCGTCTGCCCGGGCGCTTCCCGCAGCTCCACACACACGCGCCCGCCCGGCTGCGTGTATTTGATGGCGTTGGACAGCAGGTTGATGTAGATCTGGTTGATGCGCAGCTGATCGGCATAGAGATATTCCTGCTGGAAGCGGTTGACGCGGAAGTTGAAGTCGATGTTCTTTTCCTTCACCATGGGCTGCGAGATGTTCACCAGGTTTTCCGCGCACTCCACGATGGAGAAGGTGACCGGGCTCAGGGTCAGCTTGCCGCTCTCCACCTTGGAGATGTCCAGAATGTCGTTGATGAGGGTCAGCAGGTGGTTGCTGGCCAGGTTGATTTTGCGCAGGTTTTCGCGCACGGCCGCCGCATCCTCCACGTTCTTGCCCGCGATGGTGGTCAGTCCGATGATGGCGTTCATGGGCGTGCGGATGTCGTGGGACATGGTGGAAAGGAAGTCCGTCTTGGCCTGGTTGGCGCGATCGGCCGCCTCCGCTGCGGCGCGCAGCTGCCGGTTGAAGCTCATCATGATCGCCAGATTGAATGCCAGCAGCAAAAGCAGCCCTGCGGTGATAATCCCGCCCAGCGTCCAGTTGATCGCCGTATGTCCCAGCTCTTTCATGGAGATCATCGTCACGATGATCCAGTCGTCGGTGGAGTTGACGCGGGTGTGGGCGATCAGGCTCTCGCTGCCCGTGGAGTTGAGGATGGTCATGACGCCGGGTTTCCCCGCCAGGGCCTCCTTCACGCGCTCCAGCTCCGCCGGGCCGGGGCTGTTGTAGGACTGATAAAACTCATAGAAATTGGAGTTTTTGAAGGAATGCCCCCGGAGGATATAGTTGCCCGCTGTGTCGATCAGGGAGATCTCCGCGTTTTTGTAGTCGTCGGTGGGGAAGGACCATTTCTTCTCGAAGGTCGATACCGGGATGATCCGCAGCAGCACCGCCTGTTCCGGCTGCCCCGCCGCGTCCCGCCGCACCGTGACCGTGCTGCAAAAGGCGATGGACTGGATTGCGTTGACCGGATTGGTGTAGGCGCGTGTCACGCTGACCGCGCCGTTTTGCCGCAGATGCTCCTCCAGCTCGGCGGTGAAGGAGGCGATGTTGCGGTAGGAGACGGTATCGTCGCCGGCCGGCCCTCTCGTCGCCGTGGACAGGCCCGTCAGCGCGTCCCCATCGGGAAACAGGATATGCGCCATGATCTCGGGTGACGTGATCGCGTCGCGCACGAAGGCGATGGCCTGCTGCGCGCTCAGGTCGTTGGCGTTGATGTAGTTTGCCCAGCTGTTGCAGACCTGCTGCTCGCCCACCAGATAGTTGGTGGTGACGTGTTCCATGGCCTCCGTCATGTTGCCAAAGGCCTCCATTTTGGAGGCCAGCATCCGCTCCTGTTCGTTCCCCACATAGAACACAATCAGCGCCAGAATCGTCAGCACGATCACAATATTTCCGATGAGCATCCAGTTCTTTTTCATTTTGCCATACCTTTTATAGAGACCTTTGCAAAACGGCCTTTGGATAGCAAAAAAAGCCCAATAAAATCGGGCTTTTTGCCGGGTGCATGGTTCGCACCCTTTTCATGGCGGAGAAGGAGGGATTCGAACCCTCGAACGGCTTTTGACCGTTACACGATTTCCAATCGTGCGCGCTCGACCAGGCTACGCGACTTCTCCATAGCTGTTCGGACTTCTCAGAACGTGTTTGATTTTCAGCTTGTCCATTGTAAACAATTCCGGGCGAAAAGTCAAGAAAAATCTTTTGCTTTTCGCCCCCGCCCCCGCCGCGGCCGCGAAAAAACCCCGCCGGGGACCCGGCGGGAGCATTTTCTTCAGTCGGTGGCTCAGACGGCGCGGGTGACCTTGCCGCTGCGCAGACAACGGGTGCATGCGTAGGCATGCTTGGGGGTACCGTCAACGATCACCTTCACGCGCTTCACGTTGGGCTTCCACGTGCGGTTGGACCGTCTGTGAGAGTGGCTCACCTGGATGCCGAAAGACACACCCTTGTCGCAAAATTCGCATTTTGCCATGAATGCTGCACCTCCTCGCTTCATAAGAATACTGCTGCCTAAAACAGCTTATATATCATACCAAAGGCAAAACCAAAATGCAAGCAAAATTTTGCGTTTTTCCCGCCTTTTTGGAACATTTTTTTCGCCGCAAGAAAATGTGGCGCGCTTTCGGTGAAAACCACAAGATGTAGGGAGTTGCGAAAATCTCCGGAAGCCGATATAATCAAATCATATGATTGGAACAGTCCGATTTCCCGCCCCGGCGGGCTTGCACGAAACGGAGGTCGCGCATGAAGCAGCAGTATTCCATCCCCCTGAAGCATGTGGTCTCGTCGCTGGCGCTGGAGGTGGTCCACCCGGCCAGCGACTACGAGAGCCGGAAGGTGGTCAGCTACAACGTGGCCCGGCCCAGCTTACAGCTGGTGGGCTTTTACAACTATTTCGACTCCGAGCGCATCCTGCTCTGGGGCAAGGCGGAGACCGCCTTCCTGGCGGCCCTGAACCCTGTCATGCAGACCGAGGTGGTCTATACGCTCTTTTCCAAGCACATCCCGGCGCTGATCTGCTGCAACGGGATGTATCCCGACAAGCTGCTGAAGACGGCGGCGGAAAAGTATGACGTGACCCTGCTCTACACCCGGGAGGACACCAGCGAGATGATGAGCGACCTCATCTATACTCTGCGCACGGCCCTGGCCCCCCGGCAGACGATGCACGGGGTCATGGTGCAGGTCCACGGGGAGGGCCTGCTGATCACCGGGGAGAGCGGCATCGGCAAGAGCGAAGTGGCGCTGGAGCTCATCAAGCGGGGCCACCGCCTGGTGGCGGACGACGCGGTGGAGGTGCGCTGCATGAACCGCACACGGCTGGAGGGCCGCGCCCCAAAGATGATCCGCTATCTGATGGAGCTGCGGGGGGTGGGCCTCATCGACGTGCGCCGCATCTACGGCGTGGGCAGCGTCCTGCCCACGGCCCGGGTGGATCTGATGGTGAACTTCGTCCGCTGGGAGCAGAAGTCCAACTATGACCGCATCGGCCTGGAGGACGAGGAGACCGAGATTCTGGGGGTGCGCCTGCCGAAGCTGACCATCCCCGTGGCCCCGGCCCGGAACCTGGCCATCATCCTGGAGGTGGCGGCCATGAACAACCGCCAGAAAAAGCTGGGACACAACACGGCGCAGGAGTTCCTGAAGCGCCACGACCAGAACATCGACAGCGGCGGCGACTGCGAGGAAGACAGCTTTGAGTGGTGAGGAGGAGCCTATGGAGACCCGTCTGCTTGCTTTGGAACTGAAACGCGCCCTGCCCGGGCTGCGGCTACTGGAGGGCGAGCCCATGGCCGCCCACTGCTCCTTCCGCATCGGCGGCCCGGCGGCGCTGTTCGCCGAACCGTCCGACGAGGCGGAGCTGCTGGCCTTGCTGGCAGCGCTGCGGGAACGGGGCGTCCGTCCGCTGCTGCTGGGCAAGGGCACCAATGTGCTGGTGGCGGACGCAGGCGTGCCGGGCGTGGTGGTCCACATCGGGGAGGCCCTGGGCGCGGTGCGCGTGGCGGGGACCCGGATGGAGGCCGGAGCCGGGCTTGCCCTCTCCGTGCTGGCCCAGCGGGCGCGGGAGCACAGCCTGACGGGTCTGGAGTTCGCCCACGGCATCCCCGGAAGCCTGGGGGGCGCGGTGGTGATGAACGCCGGGGCCTACGACGGGGAGATGAAAGACGTGGTGGTCTCCGTCCGCTATCTGGACGGGGAGGGGACGCTGCGGGAGACGGAGGATATGGGCTTTGCCTACCGCCGCAGCCGCTTTTCCGACGGGCAAAGCGTGGTGCTCTCCGCCGTGCTGCAATTGCGGGAGGGCGACGGGGAGGCCGTCGCCGCCCGGATGCGGGAGCTGGGCGAGCGCCGCCGCAGCAAGCAGCCCCTGGACCGCCCCTCGGCGGGCAGCACCTTCAAGCGCCCGGCCCGGGGCTATGCCGCCGCGCTGATCGAAGGGGCCGGGCTGAAAGGCCTGAGCGTGGGCGGGGCCCAGGTCAGCGAAAAACACGCGGGCTTCGTCATCAACACCGGAAACGCCAGCTGCGCCGACGTGCTGGCGCTGATGGAGCTGGTGCGGGCGCGGGTGTTGGAGAAATACGGCGTGGAATTGGAGCCGGAAGTGCGGATCGTGGGGTGAAGGGGGGCGGACGTGCGCGCCTTAGCAGGGGAAGGACGCAACCGCATTTGTAGGGGGCGGCGTCCCGACGCCCCGGCAGCAGCGGCGAGAGTATTATAGCCGTTGGGCAAATCCGCACGCCGCCCGTTGTAGGGCGCGCCGGGGTCGGCGCGCCCTACAGGGTGAATGCGAATTCGCCTGACGGGTAACTTCGGTTTTGTGCTGCGCGGAACGCCGGGGACGGCGTTCCCTACCGGGCGTGTGCGGATTCGCCGAAGGTGGAATCAAGTCGTACCCGTGTGCTGCGGGCCCGGCCATGGGCTGACGCCGGCCCCTGCAAAATACATCGCCCTCTCCCATTCCCTCCCCCAGCGGGGGAGGGTGCCGCCCACAAGGGCGGCAGGAGAGGGAGAACGTGGCGGGACCGCGCTGTGGAAATGACCTCAGCCGTGGGCGTATGCGAACGATTGTACCGTTTGCAAACGGTCAGGCTCTCCCTCTTCCGTCATCCGCCTCGCGGGAGATCGGCGGATGCCACCTTCCCCCGCTGGGGGAAGGAAATGGGGAACGCGCAGCAAGCCCTGCGACGCGCATCCATACCCTGATACATCACCAAAGCGGGAGTGTGACACAAATGCAGTTTCTCATCATCACCGGGCTGTCCGGCGCGGGGAAGACCCGGGCGGCGGACGTGCTGGAGGACATGGACTACTACTGCGTGGACAACATGCCGGCGGCGCTGATGCCCAAGCTGGCGGAGTTCTGCATGGGTCTGGGCGGGCGCTATGAGAAGGTGGCGCTGGTGACGGACATCCGGGACGCCGGGGGCGTGGACGCCATCTTTGACGCGCTGCGGAAGCTGGACGAGCTGGGCCTGGACTACAAGATCCTCTTTGTGGAAGCCGACCTGCGCACGCTGATCCGCCGCTACAAGGAGACCCGCCGCCCCCATCCCCTGCAGGCCGAGGCCGGGAGCCTGGAGGCGGCGGTGGGCATGGAGAGCGAGCGGATGCGGCGGCTGCGCCAGCGCGCCGACTACATCCTGGACTCCAGCAGCCGCACCCTGGGCCAGCTCCAGCGGGAGATCTACCGCCTGCTGGGGGCCGACAGCTCGGACCGCTCCCTGACGGTCCACATGCTGTCCTTCGGCTTCAAATACGGCATTCCCATGGAGTCCGACCTGGTGCTGGACGTGCGCTTCCTGCCCAACCCCTTTTATGAGGCGGAGCTGCGGGACGCCACCGGCCTGGACCCGGCGGTGCGGGACTACGCGCTGCGCCGGGACGCGGGCCAGGAGTTCCTGGACCGGGTCACCGGGCTGCTGGAATTTCTGATCCCCCAGTATGTGGAGGAGGGCAAATATACCCTCACCGTGGCCGTGGGCTGCACCGGCGGCCGCCACCGCAGCGTGGCCGTGGCCCAGGAGCTGGCCGCACGCCTGACCGACAAGGGCTGCCGCACCGAGGTGCTGCACCGGGACATCGGCCGCTGAAGCGGATGAACAAACTGCCAGGGGGTGCGCTTTCCATGTCCTTTTCCGCCCAGGTGAAAAGCGAGCTGTGCCGCCAGAGCGTCGCGCCGGTGTGCTGCGCGGCGGCGGAGGCCTACGGCGCGCTGCTCTTTGCCAACGCCTTCACCCACCAGGAATTGCGGATTATCACCGGTTCCGGGGACTTCGCCCAGCGGCTGCCGCGCCTGTTCCAGAAGGCCTTTGGCTTCGGCTTCGACCAGGTCCGCCCCGGGCGCGGCGGGGGGAAGACGGTGCTGGAGATCACGGACCGGGCCAAGATCGACGCGGTCTTCGCCCGCTACGGCTGCGACTCCGGGCTTTTGCTGGCGCACCACATCAACTTCGGCGCGCTGGAGGAGGACACCGCCCGGGCCTGCTTCCTGCGGGGGGCCTTCCTGGCCGGGGGCAGCATCACGGACCCGGCCAAGCGCTACCATCTGGAACTGGTGACGGACCACAAGAGCGTGGCGGGGGAGGCCTTCGTCCTGCTGCGGGAGATGGGCTTCACGCCGAAAGAGACCCGGCGCAAGGGGCACTACGTCATCTATTTCAAGCAGAGCGAGGCCATCGAGGACCTGTTCACCACCATGGGCGCGCCGGGCGCGGCCATGGCCCTCATGTCCGCCAAGGTGGAGAAGGACATGCGCAACGCCGTCAACCGCCGGGTGAACTGCGACAGCGCCAACGCGGACAAGATCGTGACCGCGGCCCAGGCACAGTTGGAAAAGATCCGCGCCCTGGAGCGGGGGATCGGCCTGGAAGCGCTGCCGGAGGAACTGCGCCGGGTGGCGCTGCTGCGCATCGCCAACCCGGCGGCAAGCCTGGCCGACCTGGCCGCCCTCAGCGACCCGCCGCTCAGCAAGAGCGCCGTGAACCACCGGATGCGGAAGCTGATGACGCTGGAGGCTTGAGGGCCTGGAATAGAGCCAAATTGCTTTTTTTGTCCCGGCGGCTTGATTTTTCCCTTGCCTCTCACTATAATGAAGTATCATTCCCAAAAAAACGGACGATTCTGGAGGATACATGCTATGACCTATGAGATCGACATTGCCGGCCTGAAGCGGGAGCTGGCCCTGTGCCGTGTCTCCGACGATCTGTACATCGGCGCGTTCGTCATCTTCGGCGACGTGGAGCTGACCGTACACTGCGCCGCCGAGCTGCTGCGCCGCGCCCCGGACTACGACTACCTCATCGCGCCGGAGGCCAAGGCCATTCCGCTGCTCTATGAAATGGCCCGGCAGAGCGGCGCGGAGAAATACTTCCTGGCCCGCAAGAAGGCCAAGGCCTATATGAGCAGCGTGTTCTCCGTGGACGTGCAGAGCATCACCACCGAGGGCGTCCAGACCCTGGTGATCGACAGCGAGGACGCCCGCGAGATCGCGGGCAAGCGGATGCTGATCCTGGACGACGTGATCTCCACCGGCGAGTCCATGCGCGCCATGGAGGAGCTGGTGACCCGGGCCGGGGGCATCGTCGCCGGGCGCATGGCCATCCTGGCGGAGGGCGACGCGGCAAAGCGGGACGACATCATCACCCTGGCCCCCCTGCCCCTCTTCCACGCGGACGGCAGCCCCAAAGACTGAAACGGGCTTTCCCCCGGCTTTCCGAAAGGAGTGCGCGCCATGAATCAAATCATCACCATCGGCCGGGAATTCGGCTCCGGCGGCCGGGAGCTGGGCAAACGCCTGTCCGAGCTTCTGGGCTACGCCTACTATGACCGGGAGATCGTCCGGGCCATCGCCCGGCGCAGCGAGCTGGCCGAGAGCTATGTGGACATGGTTCTGGAAAACGGCGTCTGCGCGTACTACCCCATCACCGTGGCGAACACCTTTTCCGCCGCCTACGACCCCCTGTCCATGATGAGCGGCAGCATCTACGCCGCCCAGACCGAGATTTTGAAAGAGTTGGCGGGCAAGAGCGACTGCGTCATCGTGGGCCGCTGCGCCGACCATGTGCTGGCCGACTTCCACCCCCTGCGCATCTTCGTCTACGCCTCCCGGGAGCGCAAGCTGGCCCGCTGCCGGGAAAAGGACCAGGGGGAATGGGTCAGCGACCGGGAGCTGGAGCGGCGCATCCGGGCGGTGGACAAGGCCCGGAGCCAGTATTACCGCGCCTGCACCGGCTGCGTCTGGGGCGACAAGGCCAACTACGATCTCTGCATCAACACCAGCGGCGTGGAGCTGAAACCCCTGGCCGCCGCCCTTGCGGCCCTGGCCCGCTCCGTGCGCGGCAGCGAGGGCTGAGTCGGGCGAAACCGAACACAACTGCGGCAAACGGGCCGGGGACGAACCCCCGGCCCCTCCTTTTGCCGCCATCGCGCTGCTTCTTGACAATTGGTGGCATATATGCTATCATTCCTGTAAAAGATAAAGAGGGTGTCAGGGTGTCTACGTTGGAAAAACTGAAAGTGAAGTTCAACGAAAAGCCGATTCCGAACAACATTTCCTTTGACGAGGTGGAGCGCCTGGCGAAAGCATACGGGTGCATCGTCGTGGCTGGGGGCAAGCATTCCAAGAAGGTGGTTGACGTACCCAGCGGGACGGTGATTCCGATCCCTATGCATGGGAAATACGTGCAGGAGGCATATATCAAAGAGTTGAAGGATCTGTTCAGAGAAATCGAGACCCGTAATCGGGAGGTGGATTGATGTGCTGTATCCGTTTCAGGTATATCAAAGCCGGGTGGAAGATCATGTGTTTTGGGTCGCAAAGAGCGCGTCTTTGAAAGGCTGCGTCGGACAGGGAGAGACGGCGGAGGAAGCCATTTCTGAGCTGGAAGCCAACGAGCGGGAGTGGATCGCCACGGCCCGGGAGGTCGGTATCCCGATCCCCGCGGTCCTCGTGGAGGCGTCGCAGGAGTACAGCGGCAAACTGACTGTTCGGATTGCGCCCGGCGTCCACAGGGACGCGGCGCGGATCGCAAAGGCGGAAAAGATCAGCCTGACGCAGTATATCAGCGACGCGATTGTCAACTGGAACGCCCACAATTCCCCGGCATGATGAGAGAAATTCTTTCTTTCTGGCAAAAAGTGTGCGCGAAACAAAAAACCGAAGGGCTTTCACAGCCGCTTCGGTTTTTTGTTTCTGAAAGAATCCGTATCATGTCAGGTGAAAAGCAGGTTCTCGCTTCAAATTGTAAAAATATGCCGTGAAACCCTCAAACCGCGCCTGTCGAGCGCATCGTTCCGCCGCCTCACAGCTTCCCATACTCCGTCCCCATGACGGCCTCCTCCACCAGGGCCTCCACGTCCAGGGCGGCCTCGGCCTCCCGGGCCTTTTCCACGCTGGGGCGCAGCTCCGGGTGGCGGGGGGTGAAGACGGTGCAGCAGTCCTCGTAGGGCAGGATGCTGGTCTCGAAGGTGCCGATGCGGCGGGCCAGGCGGATGATCTCCTCCTTGTCGAAGCCGATCAGCGGGCGCAGCACCGGCAGCGTGCAGACCTCCTCCGTCACCGCCATGGCCTGCATGGTCTGGCTGGCCACCTGGCCCAGGTTTTCCCCGGTCACCAGCGCGCCGCAGCGGTTGTCCCGGGCGATGCGGTCGGCGATGCGCATCATGAAGCGGCGCATCAGAATCGTGAAATACTCCTCCGGGCACTTGTCCCGGATCTCCTCCTGGATGTGGGTGAAGGGCACGACGCACAGCCGCAAATGCCCGCACCAGGCGCTCAGCTCCCGCGTCAGCGCCTCCACCTTCTCCTTTGCGGCCACGCCGGTGTAGGGGAAGGAGTAGAAATGCACCGGGATCAGCCGGACGCCCCGTTTGGCGATCATCCAGGAGCTGACCGGGGAGTCGATGCCGCCGGAGAGCAGGGTCACCGCCGTGCCGTTGCTGCCCACGGGCATTCCCCCCGCTCCGGGGCAGGGGTCGGAGTGGACGTAGGCCGCCAGGTCCCGGACCTCCAGCTCCACGGTCAGCTCCGGGTGGTGTACGTCCACCCGGGTGTCGGGGAAGGCCTCGGCCAGCAGGCCGCCCACATACTGACTCAGCTGGATGCTGGTCATGGGAAAGCGCTTGTCGCTGCGCCGGGACTCCACCTTGAAGCTTTTCGCGGCGCGCATGGCCGGGGCCAGGTACTCCATGGCCTTTTGGGCAATGGCGTCCGCGTCCTTGGCACAGGCGGCGGCCCGGGTCAGGCTCACCACGCCGAAGACGCTTTTCAGCGCCTCGAAGGCCCCGTCCATGTCGGCGGCCTCGCTCTGGGGCTCCACATAGACCGTGGACTGGATCGTGTAGACCCGGAAGGGGCCAAAGGGCCGCAGCCGCCGCTGGACGTTGGCCATCAGCTTTTGTTCAAAGGCCTTTTTGTTCAGGCCCTTCAGGACGATCTCGCCCTGCTTGAGTAAAATCATGTCATACATACGCTTTGTCCCCTCAGTCGGCAAACAGCAGGCCCTCGAACACGTCCCAGACGGGCTGGTAGCCCTCCGGCGTCTCCACCTCGTAGGGGCTTTCCGGGTTCAGCGTGAACCAGTGCAGCCAGTCCCCGGAGGCGGCGCTGGCACAGAACCAGTTCGCGTCGTCGGTCAAAAAGATGTCCATCTCCGACCCCACGCCCACGGTGTAGCTGTCCTCGCTCATGCCGTCGTGGGCCGTCACCGGGCGCAGCACCCGGACGTGGGTGGGGTGCAGGGCCTGGAAGCCCTCCGGCGGCACGACCACCGCCAGCTTCCCGTCCACCAGGGCGAAGTCCGCCTCCGCGTACCAGGTCTGGACCACCCGCAGGCGGTGGATGCTGTGGACCAGGCCGTCCCCCGCCAGGCGGATGTCGCCCTGGCCGTAGTCGGTCTCGATCAGGCCCTCCACCCCGCCAATGGAAGAGAGCTGCCCGTCTTCATAGCGGTAAAAGTGGGTGTAGAGGTCGTCGCTGGGGCCCCAGTCCTGCACGGCCAGCTCCAGCAGGCCGTCGGAGCCGTCGATGTCCGTGACGGCCCACCAGCCCTCGTCCGGGGCGCTGATGAAAACCTCGTCGGCGTAGAGCTGTTCGCTCAGGTCCTCCCCGTCCACCGTCACCTTCACCAGCAGGGGAAAGTCCTCCTCCGGGTCGGGTTCCAGCCAGACCCGGACGGACTCGGCCCGGCCGTCGCCGTCCAGGTCGAAGGACCCGGTCTCCCCCAGGGGCGTCAGGGTGTAGTTGCCCTCCGGCGCGGGGCTGGGTTCGGGTTCCGCCGTCTGCGCCGGGGCGGGCGTGGGCGTGGGCTGGGGCATGGGCGTGGTCACCGCTTCGGGGGCGGCGGCGCAGGCGCTGAGGGTCAGGAGCAGCCCCAGGGCCAGCAATATTGCGGGAATCTTTTTCATCTTGTTCCTCCGTTTTCTCTTTTGACAAAGGGCTGTCGCTTCACCGCGGAAGGGGCAAGCCCCTTCCCTACAGAAAAGGGAAACCCGCATGGGTTTCGACAGGCCCTGTTCGTTTTCTCATCGGTTGCCGATCTCCCGGCTGCGGTACTGAATGGCCTCCGCCAGGTGCTGGGGCTGGATGTCGGCGCACGCGTCCAGGTCGGCCACGGTCCGGGCCACCCGGAGGATGCGGTCATAGCTCCGGGCGGTGAGGCCCATGCGCTCGAAGGCGGCGCGCATCAGCGCCTCGCCCTCGGGGCTGAGGGCGCAGAAGTCCCGCAGCTCCCGGGGGCCCATGACGGCGTTGCAGGCGGCCCGGCCCCGCAGACGGCGGCGCTGGAGCGCCCTGGCCGCGTCCGCCCGGGCTTTGATGGCGGCGGAGGGCTCCCCGTCCGGGCGGCCTTTCAGCGCGTCGAAGTCCAGGGCGGGCACCTCCACGATGATGTCGATGCGGTCCAGCAGCGGGCCGGAGATGCGGCCCAGATATTGCCGCACGCTCCGCTCCGAGCAGCTGCAGCGCCCGGAGGGGTGGCCGTACCAGCCGCACTTGCAGGGGTTCATGGCGCAGACCAGCATGAAGCGGCTGGGGAAGGTGTAGCTCCCGCTGGCCCGGGAGACGGTGACGCGCCCGTCCTCCAGCGGCTGGCGCAGCACCTCCAGCGTCTCCCGGGAAAACTCCGGCAGCTCGTCCAGAAACAGCACGCCGTTGTGGGCCAGGCTGATCTCCCCCGGCCGGGGGATGCTCCCGCCCCCGGCCAGGGCCACGGGGGAGACCGTGTGGTGGGGGCTGCGGAAGGGACGCTGGATCACCACCGGGCAGTCCGGGCCGGTGTGCCCGGCGACGGAGTGGATCTCCGTGGCCTCCAGCATCTCCTCCCGGCTCATGTCCGGCAAAATGCCGGGCAGCCGCTTGGCCAGCATACTTTTCCCCGCCCCCGGCGGCCCCACCAGCAGGATGTTATGGCCCCCGGCGGCGGCCACCTCCAGGGCGCGCTTCACGCTCTCCTGGGCCTTCACGTCCGCGAAGTCCGGCACGGCTTGGCGCAGCCCGTCCAGTTCCGGGGCCCTGGCCCGGGGGAGGCTCCGCTCCCCCCGCAGGCACTCCACCAGCTCCTGCACATGGCCCACGGCATAGACCTCCAGATCCTCGGCAAAGGCGGCCTCCGCCGCGTTTTCCGCCGGGACGAAGAGGCGGCGCAGCCCCCGCCGGGCGGCGGCCAGGGCCATGGGCAAAGCGCCCCGCACAGGGCGCAGCTCCCCGGTCAGGCCCAGCTCGCCCAGAAAGGCGGCGTCCTGGGGCAGGGGCCGCAGCGCGCCGCAGCAGACCAGGATGCCCAGCAGGATGGGCAGGTCGTAGAGCGTCCCGTTCTTTTTCGTGTCCGCCGGGGCCAGGTTGACCGTGAGGCGGGTGGCGGGGAAGTGCAGGCCCAGGCAGCGGATGGCCGCCCGGACCCGCTCCCGGGCCTCCTTCACGGCGGCGTCCGGCAGCCCCACCACGTCAAAGTGGGGCAGACCGTTGCTGAGCGAGCACTCCACCCGCACCGGGTAGCCCCCGATGCCCTGCAGGCCCATGGACCGGACCGTCGTCACCACAGCGGCGTCTCTCCTTTCAGCGTGTCCACAGCGTCTCCGTCTCCGCCGTGGGGGCGTAATTTGCGTCCAGCCGATAAAGCCGCACCGTGGCGGTCCGGGCCGTGCCGGGCAGCACATAGTCGGCCGCCTCCGTACCGCTGACCGGCAGCGCGGCCAGGAGCTGTCCCCCGGCGGAGTAGGCCGCCAGCAGGAAGCGCCCGCCGGTGAAGTCGTCCGCCAGCGTGATCTCAATCGCGTCCGGGGCGGCCTGGACCTGCCGGAAGGGCAGCGGGCGGACCGCCGCGTCGGTGTGCATCTGCCCGCTTTGCAGCTGCGCGTACAGCCGCGTCTCCGGGCGGCACCAGACGGTGCAGTCGTCGGCATAGAAGGTATAGGACCCGGCCCGGACGGCGGGGGAATAGAGATAGACCTGCTCCAGATGCTTCGCCATGGCGAACGCGGCGTCGTCCAGCGCCGTCACAGTGTCCGGGACCGTATAGGAGCTGGCGCTTGCGGCGGCGGGGTAGTGGCGCAGCACCGTCTGATTCCAATTGTACAGCGCCCCGTCCACGGCGCAGCAGACTTCGTTTCCCTCCTCCACCTGGAAGGCGCTGATGCCGGAGCAGTAGGAGAAGACAAAGTTGCCCATCTGGATGAGGGAGGCGGGGAGGCTGACCGTGCCGCGCAGGCCGCTGAAATAGAAGGCCTGTTCGCCGATGCGTTTCAGTCCGGCGGGGAACGTGATCTCCGGCAGGGCGCAAGCGGAAAAGGCCCGCTCCCCGATCTCCTCCAGGCCCTCCGGCAGCGTGACGGAGGACAGATATTGGTTGGCGAACAGGTCCGGCCCCAGCGCCACCACGGGGAAGCCCGCGATGGTCTCGGGCACCGTGACGGCGGGGCGGTCGGTGCGGGAGGAGGTGCCCAGCCAGGCCGTGATCGTGGCCTGGCCGTCCGTGACCTGGGCCGTGAAGTCGCCCTCGGTGTAGGTCCCGTCGCGGTTTTCCACGATCTCCAGCTCGAAGCTTGTGCTCAGGCCCGCGCAGGACACGGGGATCTGCACCGTGCCCAGGCCGGACGTGTCCGCCCCCGGACACAGTTCGTCGCTCAGGGGCAGCCAGCAGTCCCCGTGCTGGACACAGTGCAGGCAGACCGCCGCGCCCAGGGACGCGATGGCTTTGCCCTGGCCCAGTCGGAAGCCTGCAGAACCGGGCACGATGGTAATGCCGTCATAGGCGCAGTCAAACCCGGTGCAGAAGAGCTGCTCCCAGTAGTCGAGCCGGTAGGCCATGCCGCCGTGGACCAGGGAGCCGAACAGGATGTTGGCCCGGTGGCCGGGACTGTTCATCCAGGCCGTCACCACCTCCTCCGGGCTGGTCTGGCCCCAGGCGATGTTCTCCGCCCCGGCGGCGCGGTTGTCCAGACCGAAATCGTCCAGCACCGTGAAACACGATCTGCCGTCCGGGCGGACGTGGTCCATCACCAGGGGCAGCTCCTCCACCCGCACAGTGGCCGCCTGTTGCAGGGTGGAAAAGGTGCTGAGGGGGGCAAGCCCCGCGGCCACGCGCTGGGCGTTGGTCAGGCGCAGCACCTCCCAGGCGTAGGCCTCGCAGTCGTCGGCCAGCGCCGCCGGGGGCGCGGCCTGCGCGGTCACGTGCTGGGCGTCGGTCAGCCGCAGCAGCTCCCCATCCCCGGCGCCGCAGTCCCCCAGCGCCGCCGGGGGCACGGCCTCCGCCGCCAGGGCGGGCGGGGCAATGCCGGGGAGCAGGGCAAAGGCCAGGAAACAC
Source organism: Oscillospiraceae bacterium (assembly GCA_017542425.1). Classification (GTDB taxonomy): domain Bacteria; phylum Bacillota; class Clostridia; order Oscillospirales; family Oscillospiraceae; genus RGIG7114. The sequence continues at coordinate 17,766 of JAFXXH010000024.1, forward strand.
ACAGCCAGGAGCAGGGAAAATCGCGTGGTGCGCATGAAAATCCCTCCATTCCCGCCCCGTCGGGCGGTGATTTGGTGTAGATACCTTATCATAACAAATTGCCCTCGCTTTCGCAAGGGCAATGTACGGGCGCAGGGGAAGACGGCTTGACAAATCCACTCGGATTTCATAAATACGGGCAGCCCGGAACGCTCCGGGTTACCCGTAAAGGGGCAGAGGACACCCATACAAGGGCGAAAGTGGCTGGCTATCATCTCCGAAGGGAGGTGATGACTTATGCGGATTGCATTCCATGTGGGGCCGTATACGGTAACCATTGTGGTGAGACGGACGCATAAGAAAAACCGCCACTCGGCCAAGTGACGGTTTTTCCGGGCTGAATCAGGCCCATACGATTACCTGAAACAAAGCCAGCCGCTTGTCGCGGTGCCCTCTGTTTTTATTATACCCGTTTCCAAACAAAAGTCAAGCGAAGAATCCGAATGCCCCATGCGGTGCAGCGCGCTTACGCCTCCTCCGCCGTGACGGCGATGTGCAGCTCGTCCAGCTGGGCCTGGGTGACGGCGCTGGGGGCGTCCATCATCAGGTCCTGGGCGTTCTTGTTCATCGGGAAGGGGATCACTTCCCGGATGGTGTCCACCCCGGCCAGCAGCATGACCATCCGGTCCACGCCGGGGGCCACGCCCGCGTGGGGGGGCGCGCCGTAGCAGAAGGCGTTGTACATGGCCGGGAATTTGGCGCGCACGTCGTCCTCGCCCAGGCCCACGAACTCAAAGGCCTTGACCATGATCTCCGGGTCGTGGTTGCGCACCGCGCCGGAGGACAGCTCCACGCCGTTGCAGACGATGTCGTACTGGTCGGCGGTGATGCTGAGGGGGTCGAGCTCGCCCCGCTCGGCTTTCAGCAGCGTGTCCAGCCCGCCCTTGGGCATGGAGAAGGGGTTGTGGCAGAACTCCAGCTGGCCGCTCTCCTCCCCGATCTCGTACATGGGGAAGTCCACGATCCAGCAAAATTCATAGCGTTCCCGGTCCATGTGGCCCGGAACGGCCGCGCCGAACTGCTTGATGGCCACGCCGGCGGCCTTCTGGGCCTGGCTCAGCTTGCCGGGGCAGAGTACCACCAGAGTGTCAGGCCCCAGGTCCAGCGCCTCGGTGAAGCTTTGCGGCTCGATGAACTTGGCCACGCCGCCGGCGATATGGCCCTGGGCGTCGGTCTTGCACCAGTAAAGCTTACTTCCGGCTACCACTTCGCAGTCGGCCAGCAGCTTTTCGATCTGCTTGCGGGTCAGGGCGCAGCCGGAGACGGGAACGGCCTTGATCTGCTGGCCCTGGAAGGGGGCGAATTCGGTGTCGGCAAAGAGGGCCGTCACGTCCCGGGCCCGCAGGTCGATGCGCAGGTCGGGCTTGTCCGTGCCGTAGGTCTCCAGCGCGTCCCGGTAGGCGATGCGCCGGAAGGGGGGCTGGCTGGCCACATGGTAGGTACCGAAGCGGGCGAAGATGGGGGGCAGCACCGCCTCCAGCACGGCGAACACGTCCTCCTGGCTGGCAAAGGCCATCTCCATGTCCAGCTGATAGAACTCGCCGGGGCTGCGGTCGCCCCGGGCGTCCTCGTCCCGGAAGCAGGGGGCGATCTGGAAATAGCGGTCGAAGCCCGCAGTCATCAAAAGCTGCTTGAACTGCTGGGGCGCCTGGGGCAGGGCGTAGAACTTGCCGGGGTGCTTGCGGGCGGGCACCAGATAGTCCCTGGCCCCCTCCGGGGAGGAGACGGTCAGGATGGGGGTGGTGATCTCCAGGAAGCCCTGCTCGGTCATGGCCTGGCGCAGCGCCGCCACCACCTGGCAGCGGAGGACGATCTTGTCCCGCACCGCCGGGTTGCGCAGGTCCAGATAGCGGTATTTCAGCCGGGCGCTCTCGTCGGCCTCCCGGCTGCGGTTGATCTCGAAGGGCAGCTCGTTGTAGCGGCAGCGGCCCAGCAGCTCGAAGGACTCCAGTACCACTTCGATGTCACCGGTCTCCTGCTTGGGGTTCCGGCTGCTCCGGGCGCGGACCGTGCCCTCGGCGGCGATGGTGGACTCCTTGTTCAGGGCCTTGAGGGCGGCGATGAGGGCGGCGTCCTCGGTGACCAGCTGGGTGGTGCCGTAAAAGTCCCGCAGGACCACGAAAGCCAGGCTGCCGCCCACCAACCGCAGGTTCTCCATCCAGCCGCAGAGCCGGACGCGGGTCCCCACGTCGGCCAGCCGCAGCGCGCCGCAGGTATGGGTTCGATTTTGGGTCATGGTTTTGTTGCTCCTTTGTCTAGTTGATGGGGTCATAATAATCTGTGTGTTCGGGTAGGGAACGCCGTCCTCGGCGTTCCGCACGCGGAAGGTGTTCGCGTCGCAGGGTCGTTTTTCGTTGACTCAAGGTGTTTTCGATGCGTTGCCGCGTTCCGGTATCCCTTTCGATGCGTTGCCCGCTTCGCACCCCTTTGTAGGGAAGGGGCTTGCCCCTTCCGCACGTTCGTCCCGCGCATGGTTCCGAATCAAACGCGACGGACCGGGACGGGCGCGACGTGGGGAACGGCGGCTTTGACGGGGGTTCGGAAGGGGCAAGCCCCTTCCCTACATGGAGCGTGTTTGCGTCGCGGGATGGTTTTTCGTTGACGTGAGGTGTTCTTCGGTGCGCTGCCGCGTTCCGGTATCCTTTTCGACGCGCTGCCGCGTTCCGGTACACGGAACGTGTTCGCATTGCGCCTTTGGCTAATCGCAATAATAGGGGTCGTCCGCCCATTTGGCTGGGTTGTCGTCGATGTATTGCCAGTGCTGCAAATAGTCCCGCTCGTCACGGATGATGTGGTCGTGGAAGGAGGATTGGAACAGGACGCGCCCGGGTCTTTGTTCCCGCTGGTTGGCGATCCTTGTTGTCAGAGATTTGCACGCGCCGATCACTTGTGACAGGCTGACGCCCGCTCTCGTCCGCTCCGCAAGCCCGGACTCCGCATCTTTCCCCCTTGTAGGGAAGGGGCTTGCCCCTTCCGCACTTTCGTATTCCGCGTTCCTCCGAATCGAAAGCAACAGGTGGAAGTGCGTGGGCATGATCACATAGTGGTCGATGGTGACATTGGGGTAACGGTTGGGAAGGTGACGGATTTGTTCGTCAAGAACTAGGCCGATTTGTGACAATTCGATTTGGGCGGTGGTCACGCGGGAGAGAGTGGGACGCTTGTCCGCAGTGCATACCGTGATGAAATACGCCTGATTTTGGCTGTAATCATATCCACGCAAACGCGGGTGTTTCCGTTTCGCCAGCTCCATCCCCTCACCCCCGGATGGGCTTTTCCTCCGCCGTTTCGGCTATGGCGCGGCGCACGGTTTCCGCCGCCTGCTCGGGGCTGAGGAGTTGCTGCTCCCCGGTCTTCATGTTTTTCAGGCTGAGCTTCCCGGCGGCCAGCTCGTCTTCGCCCAGGATGGCGACGAAGGGGAAGCCCAGGCGGTCGGCGTAGCTCATTTTGGCCTTGAACTTCTTCTGCTCCGTGTAGAGCTGCGCCCGGACGCCCGCCTCCCGCAGGGCGGTGGCGACGCGGGCGGCGAAGGCCACGTCACGGGTCATGGGCAGGACCAGCACCTCCGCCGGGGCGGTGGGCAGGCTGTCGGAGAGCATCCCCTGCTCCTGCAGCACATAGAACAGCCGCGTCAGGCCGATGGAGATGCCCACGCCGGGCAGGGCCTTGTCGGTGTAGTAGCCCGCCAGGTTGTCGTAGCGCCCGCCGGAACAGACCGAGCCGATCTCCGGGTGGTCGCGCAGCGTGGTCTCGTACACCGTGCCGGTGTAGTAGTCCAGACCCCGGGCGATGGTCAGGTCCACGGCGAAGTGGGTCTCCGGCACGCCGAAGTCGGCCAGACAGCCCGTGACGGCGGCCAGCTCCTCCAGGCCCGCGTCAAACACCGTATTGCGCCCCCGGTAAGCCTCCAGCGCCTCCATCACCTGGGCGTTGCCGCCCCGGATGGCGATGAAGCGCAAAATCTCGTCCGCCTGCTCCGGCGTCAGGGCCGTCTCGCCGGTGATGAGCAGCTCCTGCAGGGCCTCCGGGCCGATCTTGTCCAGCTTGTCCACCGTGCGCATGATGGCCCCGGCCCGGTCGCCCAGGCCCAGCATGGCGTAGAAGCCGTTCAAAATCTTGCGGTTGTTCACCCGGATGACGAAGCGCGTCAGGCCCAGCTTCGTCAGGGAGCGGTAGATCACGCTGGGGATCTCCGCCTCGTTGACGATGTCCAGCTTGCCGTCGCCGATGATGTCGATGTCCGCCTGGTAAAATTCCCGGAAGCGGCCCCGCTGGGCCCGCTCGCCCCGGTAGACCTTGCCGATCTGGTAGCGCCGGAAGGGGAAGGCCAGGCTGCCGTAGTTCAATGCCACATATTTGGCCAGGGGCACGGTCAGGTCGAAGCGGAGGGACAGGTCCGTGTCCCCCTTGGTGAAGCGGTAGATCTGTTTCTCGGTGTCGCCGCCGCCCTTGGCCAGCAGGATCTCGCTGGCCTCGATGAGCGGGGTGTCCAGGGGATAAAAGCCGTAGAGGGCGTAGCTCTCCCGCAGCGCGGCCATGATGGCCTCCATCTTCATCTGCTCCGCGGGCAGCAGTTCCATGAACCCGGACAGGGTCCGGGGCTTGATTCGTTCCATAGCGTTCTCCGTTCTTTGAAAGATGAGGGCGGGGGCAAGCCCCCGCCCTGCAAGAAATTCAGCGTATCCGCCCCGCGCTCACTGGTTGCGGGGATTGACGATGTTGCGCCAGTCCAGATCGCCCCGCTGCAAGCCCTGGATCAGCACCTCCGCCGTGCCCACGTTGGTGGCGAAGGGGATCATGTGCTTGTCGCAGAGGCGGGAGATCTCGTTGACCTGGGAATGGGCCTCCAGGTCTTCCGGGTCGCAGAAAAACAGGACCAGGTCGATCTCGTTGTAGGAGATGCGGGCGCCGATCTGCTGGCTGCCGCCCTGGTTGGCGGGCAGGCAGAGGTTGATGGGAAGACCGGTGGCGCTGCTGACCAGCTGCCCCGTCGTCTTGGTCGCGGACAGCTTGTGCTTGGCCAGAATGCCGCAGTAAGCGATGCAGAACTGCACCATCAGTTCTTTTTTTCCATCGTTGCTCATCAATGCGATGTTCACAGTATCCGCTCCTTTTTCGAGTCCAAAAAGACGATAATCCGACTATCCTATTTTATACGAAAAGGAAGGGATTTGCAAGGGGAAATCAGGCTATTTTCACGGATTTCTCCAAATTTTTTCAGCGGAGCAGGCTCCCCTCCCGCTCCAGGGAGAGGGTGAAGGAGCGCAGGGAGAAATAGTAGTCCAGGATGCTGCGGCTGATCTCGATGACGCTGGCGCCGGACCCGGCCTTCTCCACCACCACGGCCACGGCCACCTGGGGGTTGTAGTAGGGGGCGTAGCAGATGAACACGCCGGTGTTGGTGCGGCCCTCGCCCACCTGGGCGGTGCCGGTCTTGCCGGCCACGGAGTAGGGGGCGTCCTGAAAATACTTGAAGGCCGCGCCCACCGCCGGGTCGGTGACCACGCCGTGCATCCCGTAGTGGACCGCGTCGTAGTAGGCCTGATCGGTCTTCACCTCGCTGAGCACCTCCGGCTCGCGCTGGTAGAGGGCCTGGGAGAAGTCGTAGCTGTAGACGCTTTTCAGGATGCTGGCGGAGTGGCGGGTGCCGTTGTTGGCCAGGGCGGCGCAGTATTCCGCCAGCTGCAGGGGCGTGAACATGCTCTCGGCCTGGCCGATGGCGGCCTGGATGGTCTCGCCGGCGTACACGTCGCGGCCATACTTGGCCTGCATGTACTGGTCGGAGGTCATGGCCCCGATCTCCTCGGCCAGCTCGATGCCCGTGGGTTCGCCCAGGCCGAAGCCTTTCGCGTACTTGGCCATGAGGCTGATCTGCAGCGCGTCGCCCACGGCGTAGAAGAAGTAGTTGCAGGAGTTGGTCAGGGCGCTGGATACGTTCATGTCCCCGTGGGTCAGGTGGACGGAGGAGTAGATCCAGCAGACGGGGGCGTAGCCGATGTCCTCATACTTGGTGTAGACGCCCTCGTCGCGGATGACGGTGCCGGTGAAGATCTTCCGCTCCGCCAGGCCCGCAATGGCGGTGCAGGGCTTGAAGGTGGAGCCGGGGGCGTAGGCCGCGCCGAAGGCCCGGTTGAACAAAGGGGAATTCTCCCGCTGGTTCAGGCTCTCGTAGTCGGTGAGCAGTTCGGTGATGGAGTAGGTCGGCCAGCTGGCGATGGCCAGGGGCTCCCCGGTGTTCACGTCCACCGCCACGGCGGCCCCGCCGGTGATGAGCTGCTCGATGTCGGAGGGGGAGCCGCCGTAGCGGGCCACGTTGGCGTTGTTCTCCGCCCGGCGCTGGTTTTCCTCGGTGATGTATTCGTCCAGGACCCGCTCCGTGGCCTGCTGCATCCCGATGTCGATGGTCAGATAGATGTGGTTGCCGGGGATGGTCTCCTTGGTGTAGACCGTGTCGGTGACCACGCCGGTGGCGGTGCGGGTGACCCGGGCCTGGCCGTCCGTGCCGTGGAGCCAGCTTTCAAAGGCCAGCTCCGCCCCGGACTTGCCCACATAGGCGTCCAGGTCGTAGCCCAGGGCCGTGTACTTCTCCACCTCCTCGCCGAAGATCTGCCCGGTGTAGCCCAGCAGATGCCCGGCGGCCTCGGTCTTCACCTCCCGGGTGAAGCCGGTGAGCACGTCGAAGCCGCCCACGGCGTTCTCCATCAGCGTGGTGATCAGGTCCATGCTCACGTCCTTGGCAAAGACGTAATCGGAGGTGTTGAAGTCCCGGCTGTAGCGGCCGTTGATCTCGTAGCGGATGCCCGCGATGGTGCGGGTCTCCTCGGCGGTGTAGCTGTTGTCGATCTTGTAGCGGTCACGCATGAAGGCCATCAGCTCCACGGCGGTGGTGCCGGGGCTCAGATCCTTGTCCCGGAGATAGGCCTCCAGGAAGACCCGCTGCCAGTCGCTCATGGGGGTGTACTCAAAGGGCGGGGACTTAGTGATGGGCAGGGTGTCGATGTACTCGTCCCCGAACTCCGTGGCCAGGGTGCAAAGGCGCAGAATCGTGGCGTTGGCCCGGACATAGTCCGGGTCGTCGTCCCGGAACAGGTCCCCCTCGTCGATGACCAGGTCGTTGATGACCCGGTTTTCCACCAGCACGCGGCCATAGCGGTCCAGGATGTTGCCCCGGGCCGCGCTGACCCGCTGGGTGGTGACGATGTTGTTGCGGCTCTCCTCGTAGTAGGCCTGGCCCTCCACGATCTGGAGCTTGTACAGGGACATCAGGCTGACGGCGATCAGCGCGGCAGTGACCAGCGCCATGAAGGCCAGGCGGCCGTGGGAAACGAATTTTTCCATAGATAGAACCTTTCCTTTTTGGCAAGCTTCCGCAGCGGGCGGGAGGGAGGGACTGGAAAATGAAGAATGAAGAATGAAAAATGAAGAATGGTGGTGTCGCTGCGCGACAATTTAATTAGTCCCCGCAGGGGACACCACTATTATTCATTCTTAAGTATTCATTTTTCAGTTTTCTCTCCCCCGATCGCCCGACAGAGATAAAATGCCGGAACCGCGAACGGTACGCTCCACAGGGTCTGTAGCAGCACGTAGGGCAGCAACGCGTCCAGGCCCACCCCGCGGAAGACCCAGAGGGGCAGAACCTGCACCAGCGCCGTGAGCAGCAGCGCCAGGGCGGAGAGGATCAGGCAGGACAGCAGGCGGCGGTTGACAAAAAACTCCGCCAGCACGCCCCCGGCGAAGCCGTAGACGGCGAACAGGATCAGAAAGGTGACGGTGCTCTCCGCCATGGCCAGGTCGCAGCAGAAGCCCGCCAGCAGACCCAGCACGCCGCCCCAGACGCCGCCCTCCCACATCCCGATGGCCACCACAGCCGCCGGGAGGAAAAAGAGCCGCGCCCCCAAAAGCTCCAGCCGCGCCAGCACGGAGAACTGGAGCCACAGCGCCCCGGCCAGGTACAGCAGATAGCGAGCCGCCCGGCGGAGCTTGGTTCCATTCAGCAGATCCAGCAACATCATGTCGTCTCGTCCAATCTTATTTGCGTGTAAAGTCCCGGATGATGAACACCTGACTCAGCTGCTCCACGTCGCAGGCCGGGTCGATGATGCCATAGGTGGACTGGCCGCCGTCCCCGGTGCGGACCTCCCGGATCACGCCGATGAGCAGGTCCGCCGGGAAGGAGCCGCCCTTGCCGCTGGTCAGCACCTCGTCGCCCTCGAAGATCTGGGCTCCGGAGCTGAGGTAGGCCAGGCGGGTCTGGCCGCGCTTCATCAGGGCGAACTCCCCGGTGACCATCCCGGCGTAGCTGTACTCGCCCACCAGCGCGCCCACGGCCATGTCCACGTCGATGACCGAGCGGACCGTGGCCCAGTCGCCCCCCAGCTCGATGATCTGACCCACCAGCGCGCCGTATTCGGTGATGACGCAGTCCCCCAGCTCCAGACCGTCGGCGCTGCCGCTGCTGATGGTGAAGGCGGAGGTGTAGTTGCTGGCGTCCCAGCTGACGATCTTGGCGGCGGCCAGGTCGAAGTCCGTGTGCTTCTCCCGGAAGCCCAGCAGCTCCCGGTAACGGGCGTTCTCCGTCTCCAGCTGGGTGACGCTGCGCACCTGTTCCCGCAGCCGGGCGTTCTCGGCCTTGAGCTTGTTGTACTCCTCGGCCAGGCGGTCATATTCGTAGAGCGCGCCGTAGATGCTCTCCACCCAGCTCAGAACGGCGCTGGTGGCCCGCTGCAAGGGGGCGCTCAGAGCCTGGCCGGAACTGCGCAAAAACCCGGCCCGCCCGGCCAGCGCGCCGCTGACCAGACCCACCAGCAGCGCCGCGACGACGATCACCGCCGCCATGCGCAGACCGTATTTGGATAAATAGTGCTTCAGCTTCATCGTTCCGTCCTCAAAAAGCGCGTATCACAGCAGCGTGACCCCCAGCTCCCGCAGCAGCTTGCCCAGGGCGCAGAGGGGCAGGCCCATGACGTTGAAAAAGTCCCCCTCCAGCCGCTCCACAAAGAGGCTGGCCAGGCCCTGGGCCCCGTAGGCCCCGGCCTTGTCCATCGGCTCCCCGGTGGCCACATAGCGGCGGATCTCCCCGTCGTCCAGCGCCCGGAAGTGCACCGCCGTCTCCTCCGCGTGGGAGCGGCTTTGCCCGTCCCGGATCACCGTCACGCCGGTGTAGACCCGGTGGGCCCGCCCGGACAATGCCCGCAGCATCCGGCAGGCCTCGGCCTCGTCCCGGGGCTTCCCCAGCACCGCGCCGTCCAGCGCCACCACCGTGTCCGCGCCGATGACCAGGTCCCCGGGTTCGGCGCAGCGGCTTGCCACTTCCTCGGCCTTGGCGCGGCTCAGCGCTTCGACCAGCTCCGCCGGGCCAAGGCCCGGGTGGGGCAGCTCCTCCCCCCGGGCGGGGACGATCAACAGCTCCGGCGTCCGAAGCATCTCCATCAGCTCCCGCCGCCGGGGCGACGCGGAGGCGAGAATCACACGCATCGAATGATCTCCTTTTTTGTGGTGTTATGTTTGTTGTGATGTTGTGTTTGTTATGGTGTTATGTTTGTTGTGTTATGCAAGGCTTTGTAGGGCGCGCCGACCCCGGCGCGCCGCGCAGCAGCACCCGGTTTTCAACCAACCCCCGGCGAATCCGCAGCCGTCATTTCCTTCCCCCAGCGGGGGAAGGTGGCATCCGCCGATCCCCCGCGAGGCGGATGACGGAAGAGGGAGAACGTGACCGCTTGTGAGCGGTAAAATCATTGCATACTCCCTACGCCTGCTGTCATTTCCACATTGCAGTCACGCCACGTTCTCCCTCTCCTGCCGCCCTTGTGGGCGGCACCCTCCCCCGCTGGGGGAGGGAAAGGGTGAGGGCGCTTTGGATGACCGCCACGTCCGGCGGATTCGCCGAACGTTTGTGATAATCTCCACGCTGCTGCCGGGGCGTCGGGACGCCGCCCCCTACGAAGAATGAAGACTTAAGGTTGAAGAATGAAGAATTGTTGTGTCGCTGCGCGACAAATTTTCAAATGATCGGCGCAGCCGATACCACAACTCTTCACTCTTCATCCTTCACTTTTCACTCTTCACTATCCTTCCCCCTCACCCCAACAAGGTCGCTGCGGGTTTGCCGTTCCCTCCCCCGCTGGGGGAGGGAACGGGAGCGGGCGTTGCCGTGCAAACCGCCCCCGCTCATTCCACCCCGCGATAATACAGCCCTCTTGTCAAGCCGTTGGGCTGGTATTTGCTCTGGCCCAGATAGGTCTTCGTGACCTCCACGCACTCCCGGGGGCTTTCGGTGGTGAACAGCAGCCGCCCGGCCCAGAGGCCCAGGGGCAGCACGTCCTCCATCTTGTCCGCCAGATAGAGCTTGTGGGCGTTCAGGATCACGCAGCGGTTGCCGAACTCCCGCACCACGGGAAAGGCGCTGCCCATGCGGTCGGAGAGCACCGGGTTATCCCCCACGTCGGCCTGGGCGATCAGGTCCTGGTCGCTGACCATGCAGGGCAGGCGGCCATAGAGAATCAGTTCCGTGTCGATGGTCTTCACCAGGTCCCGCACCTGCTCCAGCCGCAGCTCAAAGCTGGCGGTGGCGCTGATCAGCCCGGCCTCGGACAGCACCTGCATGGACTGGGAGTTGAAGACGTTCAGGCCGTAGTCCCCCCGGACGGCCATGCCCGCGGCCCGCGCCAGGGCCACATGGCCCAGGTTGCCCGCCAGGGCCGTGCCCACGCCCAGCTCGGCGGCATAGCGCAGACGGCGGCTGACCTCGTCCAGCTCGTCGTCGGCCACGACCCGGGGCAGCACGGCCACGACGTCCGCGCCGGATTCCCGGAAGGGGCGCAGCAGGCCGGGCTCCGTGGTCAGCAGGGTCAGGGGCACATAGAGGTTGTCCGGTTTCGTCTCCGCCAGGGCCTCCGTGAGCTGGGCGGCGGACTGGACCTGGAGGTTCAGGTGCAGCCGCTCCGGCGCGCTGCACCCCGCCGGGGCGGCGGGAAAGGTCCCCGTGCGCCGCCGGGGCAGCTGGCCCCGCTGGGCGCTCAGCCCCTCCAGGGCCTCCCGGCGCATCCCGTTCAGCGCGGCGGCGGAGACGAACAGCCCGTCGCCGATGACGCCGTGGACCTCCCGGCAGCGGTAGGGGGTGCCGCCGGTCTTATACAGCTGCGCGCTGACGCTCTCGCGGGTCACGGCGGCGTTCTGGGCCGGGGCCGGTTCCGCCCCCAGCACCGTGACCGTGTGACCCGCGTCGTCTGCGGCGGTGAGGGTAGCGGGGCGGAAGCGGCGCAGGTCGATGGTGAAGTCCACGCTGACCCGCCGGCGCTCGCCGGAGGAATAGCCCCGGCGGGCCTCGGTGAACATCCGCTCGGCCTCCGGGTCCTGTTCGCCCCGGGTGCCGGTCATGTCCCGCTTTTCGCCGGTGTAGTAGCCGTCGGTGAAGCCGTCCCGGCTGAAGGCCAGGCGCAGCCGCTCCATGTCCCGCTCCGTGGGCTCCAGGCCCTCGTGGATGACCCGGTCGTAGATCTCCGTCACCACGGCCACGTATTCGAGCCGCTTCATCCGGCCCTCGATCTTCACGCATTTCACGCCCATCTCGTCCAGTTCCCGGAGATAGGGCAGCAGACAGTTGTCCTTCAGGCTCAGGGGGTAGGCGTCGCTCTTGCGGCCAAAGGAATAGGCCATGCGGCAGGGCTGGGCGCAGCGCCCCCGGTTGCCGCTGCGGCGGCCGATCAGGGAGGACATATAGCACTGGCCGCTGTGGCAGAAGCACAGCGCCCCGTGGACGAAGACCTCCAGCTCCACCGGGGAGTGGGCCGCCAGAAAGCGGATCTGCTCCCGGTTCAGCTCCCGGGCCAGCACCACCCGCTGCATCCCCAGCTGGGCGGCGGCGTGGACCCCCGCCAGATTGTGGACGCTCATCTGCGTGCTGGCGTGGAGCGGCAGGTCCGGGCACACGCTCCGCAGCACCCGGGCGGCCCCCAGGTCCTGCACCAGCACCGCGTCGGCCCCGGCGCGGGAGACGAAGTTCCCCAACTCGGCCACGGCCTCCAGCTCCCGGTCCAGGGCCAGGGTGTTCATGGCCACATAGACCTTGCAGCCGCGTTCATGGCAATAGCGCACCGCGTCCTGAAATTCGCGGCGGGTAAAATTTTTCGCGCCCCGGCGGGCGTTGAACTCCTCCAGACCCAGATAGATGGCGTCCGCGCCGTTCTGTACGGCGGCCACCACGGTTTCCGGGCTCCCGGCGGGGGAAAGCAGTTCCAGCATAAGGTTCTCCCATTCATTTCATCGCAAATCTGGCATGGACTGAATGATTCATTATAACACAGAGCCGGGACTTGATTCAAGCGCAATTTCTATGTTATACTGCGATGGTCAACACAAGATGTAAAGTGGGGTGGTATGGCCATGGCGGAACGGTATCTCCCGGTGCCGCTGGCGGACCTGGACAAGCTGCTGGCGGCGGCGGACGGCAACGCGGCGCTGCTGTGGCTGCACGTCCTGCGCACGGGCGGCTTCTCCCTGGGCCGGGCGGCCCGGGAACTGAAATGCACGGAGACGGAGCTGCTGGCCGCCGCCGCGGCCCTGCGCAGCCTGGGCCTGCTGCGGGACCCCCCGGAGTCCCAGGAACCGCCGGAGTACAGCGCCGAGGACCTGGCCCGCCGGGCCGACGCGGACCCCAGCTATCGGGCGGCGGTGGCGGAGACGGAACAGGCCCTGGGCCGCGTCCTGAACGCCAACGACCTGCGGCTGCTCTACGCCATTTTCGATTTCTGGGGCCTGCCCCCGGACGTGATCATGCTGCTGGTCCACTACTGCGTGGAAAAATACCAGACCCGCTACGGCCCCGGCCGGACCCCCACCATGCGCTATGTGGAGCGGGAGGCCCGCTTCTGGAGCGGCTGCGAGGTGCGCAGCCTGGACGACGCGGAACAGCTCATCACGCGAGAGCGGGAGCGGGAGCAGCGCATCGGACAGCTCAAAGCGGTTTTGCAGATCCGGGGCCGGGAACTGACGAAGACCGAGCGGGAGTACGCCGAGCGCTGGATCGGCATGGGCTTTACCCCGGAGGCCGTGGCCCTGGCCTACGACCAGACGGTGGTGGCCACGGGGCGCCTCACCTGGCGCTATCTGGACCGGGTACTGGAGAGCTGGCAGGAGCGGGGCCTGATGCGCCCGGAGGACATCGAGGCCGCCCAGGGCCGCCGGGCCCGGGCCGCCGAGCGCCCGGCGCGCAGCGAGGAAGAGAAGATCGACGCCATGCGCCGGATGCTGGCGCATGGGAAGGAGAAGCGGGATGGCACTTGACGGAAAGCTTTTGGCCCTGGCCCGGGAGCGCCTGGCGGCGCGCCGGAGCGAAAACCAGCGGGAGGCGGAGCGGCGGCGGCGGGAGATCTACGCCCGCGTCCCCGCCCTGCGGGAGCTGGACGGGGCCTACCACGCCCTGCTGCGGGACTACATCGCCCTGGTGGGCACCGGCGGGGCGCAGGAGGCGCGGCTGCGGGAGACGGACCGGCGGGCCGAGGAGCTCATGGCCCGGAAGAAAGCGCTGCTGCGGGCAAACGGCTATCCCGCCGACGCCCTGGACGGGGTCTGTACCTGCCCGCGCTGTCAGGACATCGGCTATCTGCCCGACGGGCGGATGTGTACCTGCCTGCGGGAGCTGTACGAGGCCGAGCGGGCCGGGGCGCAGACCCGGCTGGACCAGGCGGGGGAACAGGGCTTCGACGCCTTTGACCTGGGCTGGTACGAGGGGGAGGACCGGGCCGTGATGGAGCTGACCCTCTCCAACGCCCGGCAGTTCGTCCGCCGCTTCGCCGCCGACTCCCCGAACCTGCTGTTCCAGGGGGGCACCGGACTGGGCAAGACCCTGCTGGGCCGCTGCGTGGCCTCCGCCGTGGCGAAGGCCGGGTTCTCCGTGGCCTATGAGACGGCCCAGAGCGCCTTTTCCGCCTTTGAGGAACAGCGCTTCTCCCGGGACCCGGACGCGGCCGCCGCCGCCGGGGAGCGGGTGCGGCGCATTCTGGACTGCGCGCTGCTGGTGCTGGACGACCTGGGCACGGAGATGAGCACCGCCTTCACCCAGAGCGCGCTGTACAACATCGTGGACAGCCGCCTGAACGCCAACCGGAAGACCGTCATCAGCACCAACCTGAGCGACGCGGAGCTGGCGGCCCGCTATCTGCCCCAGACCGTCTCCCGCATCGCGGGGGAGTACGACACGCTGGTGTTCCGGGGCCGGGACATCCGCGCCCTGCGCCGGGAACGGCGCTACCGCTGAGGGGAGGGACGCCGGATGCCAAGCGACTTTTTTGCCTATCTCTCCCGGATGAAGTACATCGCCCGCTGGAGCCTGATGCGCGCCACGGAGCCGGAGAACGTGCAGGAGCACAGCCACATGACGGCGGTGCTGGCCCACGCCCTGGGCCTGCTGCGGGTGGAACTTTTCGGCGGCGACTGCGACCCGGAACACCTGGCCGCCATCGCCCTGCTGCATGACGCGGCGGAGATCTTCACCAGCGACCTGCCCACCCCCATCAAATACCGCAGCGCCGGGCTGCGCCGGGCCTATGACGAGGTGGAGGCCAGCGCCGTGGCCAGGCTGCTGGCGGAGCTGCCGGAGGCCTTGCGCCCGGCCTACCGGCGCTTGTTCCAGGCCCACGCGGACAGCGCGGAGTACGAGCTGGTCCGGGCCGCCGACAAGCTCAGCGCCTACATCAAGTGCGTGGAGGAGCGCCGGGCGGGCAACCGGGAGTTCCTCACCGCCGAAAGCGCCACCCTGCGCCGCCTGCGGGACATGGCGCTGCCGGAGGTGGACTATTTTCTGGAACACTTCATGCCCGGTTTTGAGAAAAATCTGGACGAGCTGGGCACTTTGGACGAATAGGAGGAAGCCATGTTACAGGAGAAGCTGGACCGGATCAACGCCCTGGCGCGGCTGAAAAAGCAGCGCCCCCTCAGCCCCCAGGAGGCGGAGGAACAGGCCGCGCTGCGGAAGGAATACCTGGAGGAGTGGCGGCGCGGGGCCATTCAGGTGCTGGAGAACACCTGGATCGTGGACGAGCAGGGGAACAAACGGAAGCTGCAGGCCAAAGGCCCCGGCAGCGGGGCCTGAGCCGGGCGCGGGAGGCGGCGGAGGCATGAAGGTCTATACCGTCATCGGCGGCGTGAACGGCACAGGCAAAAGCAGCCTGACCGGCGTGCTGCGGACCCAGCTGAAAAACCTGGGTCAGATCATCGACGTGGACAAACTCACCGCACAGGGCGGTCTCTCCCCCCTGGAGGGCGGAAAGGAAGCCCTGCGGCGCATTCGACAATGCCTGGAAAAAGGCGTCTGCTTCACCCAGGAATCCACCCTCAGCGGCTTCCAGACCGAGAAGACGGCGGCGGAGGCCCTGGCGCGGGGCTATGCGGTCCGCTTGTTCTATGTGGGCCTGGACAGCCCCGAGGAATGCCTGGCGCGCATCGAAAACCGCGTCCGCCACGGCGGGCACGACATCCCGGAGCCGGACGTGCTGCGCCGTTTCGCGGGCCGCTGGCCGGCGGTGGCCAGGCTCCTCCCCTACTGCGACGAGGCGCACTTCTTCGACAACAACAACGGCTTCGCCGAGGTGGCGGAGTACAGCAACGGGGAACTGCTGCTGAAGGGGAGCTATCGCCCGAAGTGGGCGGCGGAACTGGCGGAGTATCTGGGCGGGGCGGTGGAATAAGCGGAAGCGCTGCCCCTGGTTCACAGTTCGCTTTCCGCTTTGAGCGAAAACGGATAAAAGTCCGAAAACCCGCGCAGAAAACGGGTTTTCGGACTTTTTCAGTAAAAAGGCGGGTTTCATCGGGTCGTCCAGTCCAATCCGCCTTATCGAAATTCAATGGTCAGCCGTTTGCCCATGCCCTCTGCCAGCCGGGCCAGCGTGTCAACGGTGGGACTGCTGGTGCCGTTTTCGATGCGGCTGATGTTGGACTGGCGGATTCCGGTGCGCCGGGCCAGTTCCTTTTGGGTCAGCTTGCACTCCAAGCGGGCGCGGATGACGGCGCGCATGACTTCCCGCTCCGAGCGGGTGCGTTCGTACTCCGCAGCGAATTGGGGGTTTTTCTTCAATTCTTCCAAATGCTCCCGAAACTCACTCATACATGGCTCTCCTTTCATAGTCCGCCTTGTACGCTCTGGCAATCTCAATTTCTCCCGGCGGGGTCTTGCGCGTTTTTTTGATGAACCCGTTGGTCAGAATGATGCGATTTCCCACAAAGAAAAAATAGAAAATGCGTGAAATATCCGACGCGAACTGGATACGCAGTTCAAAAATCCCATCCCCCATCGGTTTGGAATACGGTTCCCGAAGCTGATTGCCAAATTCCTCCAGGATCTCAATGCTCGCCATGGCCTTGACCTGCATTTTGGGCGTCAGGCTGTCGATAAAGTCTTTGACCGGCTTTCTGCCGTTCGGCAGGGTGTAATAGGAAACGTCGAACATAGCATCTCCTCCACGGGACATTCTATTCCTAAAATGATATATTGTCAACGGCGTTTTATCGTCCCCTTTTTCTCGTCATGTTTCCGCAAAGGTGACGATAAAGTGACGATACCAACGCAAGCGGCCTTTTCTCACCCGGCGGATATGCTTCCGCCACGCGAAAAAACCGAAGAAAACGGAGGGGGCAAGCC
Source organism: Oscillospiraceae bacterium (assembly GCA_017542425.1). Classification (GTDB taxonomy): domain Bacteria; phylum Bacillota; class Clostridia; order Oscillospirales; family Oscillospiraceae; genus RGIG7114. Next base: position 34,441 of record JAFXXH010000024.1, read on the forward strand.
TGTTTAGTGTAGTAACATAGTTTACAGATTGTGCAAGGACATGGTTTACACGTAGATGGTACAATTATGGCAAAAACGGGAGTGAACCGCGATGCCATGGGAAGACAGGAGTGTAAACCAAATGCGAGACGAATTTGTCC
>JAFXXH010000025.1 GCA_017542425.1 Oscillospiraceae bacterium
CTTCACCTGAAAGGCTTCGTTCGTCTTGTGCTTCTTCAAAGCGAAAACGTCCTTTGACTTTGCTTGCTTTTGCTGCTTACTCTGCTTGAAATCACCTGTGATGGTTAGCTTAACGCCTGTGCCCCAGCGGGGGAAGGTGGCATCCGCCGATCCCCCGCGAGGCGGATGACGGAAGAGGGAGAACCTCACCACTGAGTCAAAAGGGACGGTTCTTTTTGACTCATTTTCGACCTGCTAAGTCTTCGCGTGAGTCAAAAAGAACCGTCCCCAATGACTCATGACTCATGTAGGGCGCGCCGACCCCGGCGCGCCGCGCAGCAACAGCCGGTTTCCAACAATCCCCCGGCGAATCCGCAGCCGTCTCATTGTAGGGAAAGGGCTTGCCCTTTCCGCGCAGCACAAGGTCCGACACGGGAAAGTCCGGGCGAATGCGCTACACGCTTGCGGATTCGCCCAAGGTCGGCGGGAATCGAGACTTTCCCTGCCGGAAGGGGCAAGCCCCTTCCCTACGGGGAACAGCTGCGAATTCGCCGAACACTTATAAAAATCTCACCGCTGCTGCCGGGGCGTCGGGGACGCCGCCCCCTACATGGCCGCACCCCACCCGCAAAATCACATCGCAACACACGATACTTACCCCCCTTGCGCATCATAATGGCATCGCGGCCGCGCCCTGTTTTGGGCGCGGCCGCGTTTGGTTCATTTCTTTTTCATTTCTTTCCGAAGACCGCCTTCATCCGCCGGTCGTGCTCCAGGATCCGTTTCCGCAGACGCAGGGACTTGGGCGTGACCTCCAGCAGTTCGTCGTCGGCCAAAAACTCCAGGCACTGCTCCAGGCTGAGCTGCCGGGGTGGGATCAGGCGCAGGGCCTCGTCGCTGCCGGCGGCGCGGGTGTTGGTGAGCTGCTTTTTCTTGCAGACGTTCAGGGTGATGTCCTCCAGCTTGGGGCACTCGCCGATGACCATGCCGCCGTAGACCGGGACGCCGGGGCCGATGAACAGCGCGCCGCGCTCCTGGGCGGAGAACAGGCCGTAGGTGACGCTCTCGCCGGTCTCCCAGGCGATCAGGCTGCCGGTGCCGCGCCGGGCGATGTCGCCCTTGTAGGGGGCGTAGGTCTCAAAGACGCTGGCCATGATGCCCTCGCCCTTGGTGTCGGTCAGAAACTCGTTCCGGTAGCCGAAAAGGCCCCGGGAGGGGACCAGGAAGCTGGCTTTCATGCGGCTGCCCACCGGGTTCATCTCCTGGAGTTCGCCCCGGCGCTGGCCCAGCTTCTCGATGACGGAGCCGATGAACTCCTGGGGCACGTCCACCACCAGGCGCTCCATGGGTTCGCAGCGCTTGCCGTCAATCTCCCGGAACAGCACCCGCGGGGGACCCACCTGGAACTCATAGCCCTCCCGGCGCATGGTCTCGATCAGGATGGAGAGACTCATCTCTCCCCGCCCGGCCACGTTGAAGGAGTCGGTGCTGCCCTCCACCTCGCTGACCCGGAGGCTCACGTCCCGCAGGGTCTCCCGGCGCAAGCGCTCGCCGATCTGGCGGCTGGTGACGAACTTGCCCTCCCGCCCGGCAAAGGGGCTGTCGTTGACGGAGAAGGTCATCTCCAGGGTGGGGGCGCTGATCTGGACGAAGGGCAGGGCCTCGGCAAAGCCCCGGGCGCAGACCGTGTCCCCGATGGTCACGTCGCCGATGCCGCTCATGGCGATGATGCTCCCGGCGGCGGCCTCGGTCACCGGGACCCGGGCCAGGCCGTCGAACTCGTAGAGGCTCACCGCCTTGGCCCGGCGGGGGGCTTCCTCTTTGGCGTGGTAGTTGCAGACCTCGATCTCCTGGTTCTGCCGGATCACGCCCCGCTCGATGCGGCCTACGGCGATGCGGCCCACATATTCGTTGTAGTCGATGGCGCTGACCAGCATCTGGAAGGGCTGTTCCACGTCCTGTTCCGGCTCCGGGATGTACTCCAGGATCGTGTCGAACAGGGGCTGCAAATCCTTGCCCTCCACCTCCGGGGAATAGCTGGCCGTGCCCTGCCGCCCGGAACAGAACAGGGTGGGGCTGTCCAGCTGCTCGTCCGTGGCGTCCAGGTCCATCAGCAGCTCCAGCACCTCGTCGATGACCTCGTGGATGCGCTGGTCCGGGCGGTCGATCTTGTTCACCACCACGATGACCCGGTGGCCCAGCTCCAGAGCACGGGACAGGACGAAACGGGTCTGGGGCATGGGGCCCTCGGCGGCGTCCACCAGCAGGATGACGCCGTTGACCATCTTCAAAATGCGCTCCACCTCGCCGCCGAAGTCGGCGTGGCCCGGGGTGTCCACGATGTTGATCTTCACGCCTTTGTATGTCACGGCGGTGTTCTTCGCCATGATCGTGATGCCGCGCTCGCGCTCCAGGTCGCCGGAGTCCATGACCCGCTCCACCACCTCCTGGTTCTCGCGGTAGACGCCGGACTGCTTGAGCATCTCGTCCACCAGCGTGGTCTTGCCGTGGTCCACGTGGGCGATGATGGCGACGTTTCTCAGTTTCTCCAAGGGAATCAAACCTTTCTGTACAAGCTTGCTTTTTTACAAACAAATATCATAGCATGGGAGCGGACGGATTGCAAGGAAAAGATGCGCTCTTTTGCGCGCAAAGGCCCCGCAAACCGCGCCCTTGGGGGCACGGCTTGCGGGGTCTTTCCTTCCGCGTGGGCCAGCCGCGCTCACTCCACGCTGATCATATAATAGTATACCGGCTGACCGCCGTCCACCAGGGTCACGTCCGCCTCGGGATAGGCCGCCGACAGGGCGTCAACCATGCTCTGGGCCTCCTCCGCCGCCACGTCCTCCCCGTGGTAGACGGTGATGAACTCCGGGTGCAGGGGGGCGAAGGCCTCCGCCAGGGCCTGGGCCACACGGGGCTTTTCCGCCCAGGAGCCCAGCAGGGCCCCGTCCAGCAGGCCCAGGTACTCCCCGGCCAGGATGTGGTGGCCGTCGAAGTCGCTGTCCCGAGCGGCGTAGGTGACCTGGGCCGTGTGGACGCCGCCCATGACGGCGGTGAAGGTGTCCAGAATGGCCTCCGGCTCGGCCTCCGTGTCCAGGTTCAGCAGACAGGTGACGCCCTGGGGCACCGTGCGGGTGGGGACCACGATCACGCGCTTTTCCGTCAGGGGGGCGCACTGCTCCGCCGCCATGATGATGTTTTTGTTGTTGGGCAGGACAAAGACCGTCTCCGCCGGGGTGCGGTTCACGGCCCGGAGGATGTCGGCGGTGGAGGGGTTCATGGTCTGGCCGCCGGTGACCACCCGGTCGCAGCCCAGCTCGTGGAAGAGGTTGTCCAGGCCCCGCCCCGCGCAGACGGCCACAAAGCCGTAGCGCTTCTCCGCCGGGGCGACGGCGGTCTCGTCTTCCTCGTCGTCGTCCTCCACCTCGTCGGCGGTGGCGGGCTTCTGTCCGGCCAGGAGGGCGTCGTGCTGGGAGCGCATGTTCTCGATCTTCGCCAGCTCCAGCACGCCGTATTTGGCGCTCTCGGTCAGGGCCTCGCCGGGGGTGTTGGTGTGGACGTGGACTTTGAACATCTCATCGTCCTCGCTGATGACCAGACTGTCGCCGATGCTGCCCAGATAGGCCCGCAGGCCGTCCAGGGGCTTCTCCGGCCGGAACTTGCGCATGATGTAGACGGTGTCGTAGGCAAAGGTGATCTCCTCCGTGGAGAAGGCCCCGAAGGCCCCGTGGGCGTCCTCGTCCTCCGCCGCGCCGTCGGCGGCCACGGCCCCGGAACGCACGCGGCCCTGGAGGGAGTCCAGGAAGGCCTCCAGGATGCGGACGTAGCCCATGCCGCCGGCGTCCACTACCCCGGCGCGGGCCAGGACGGGGTTCTGCTCCGTGGTCTCGCTGAGGGCCAGCTGGGCCGCCGCCAGGGCGGCGGAGAGCACTTCTTCCACATCCTTGCTGCTCCGGGAGGCGTCCACCGCAGCGCGGCTGGCCATGCGGGAGACGGTGAGGATGGTGCCCTCGGCGGGCTTCATCACGGCCTTGTAGGCGGCGTCCACGCCCTCCCGCATGGCCAGGGCGAAGTCGTGGGCGCCGCACGCGGCCTTTCCCTTGAGGCCCTTGGCGATGCCCCGGAACAGCAGGGACAAAATCACGCCGGAGTTGCCCCGGGCCCCCCGCAGCATGGCAGAGGCGGCGGCATCGGCCACGGCGGAGACGCGCACGTCCGAAGACTTCCGCAGCTCCTGGGCGGCGCTGGACATGGTGAGGCCCATGTTGGTGCCGGTGTCCCCGTCGGGGACGGGGAAGACGTTCAGCTCGTTGATGGCCTTTTTGTTCAGCTCCAGCGCTTCATAGGCGCACAGCAGCATTTCCCGAAGCTCCGCGCCGGTGATCTGTGTTCTCAAGTCGGTTTACCTCCGATGTATCTCTGTTTCGTGTCAGCTGATGAGCATACTGTCCACATACACGTCCACGCGCTTCACGGGAACGCCGGTGGCCTGGGCCACCTTATAGCGCACCTCGTTGATGATGCTGCCGCCCAGCGTGACCAGGTTGACGCCGTGGTCCACGGCGATGTGCAGCGCGATGGAAACGGTGCCGTCCTCGTCGAAGGAGACCGAGACGCCCTTGCCCATGCTCTCCCGGCGGAGGAGCTGGTACAGGCCGCTCTCCTTCTGCAGGCCCACCATGCCCTTGACGCCGAAGCAGCGGGTGGCCGTGTCGCCCACGATGTTGGTGAACACATCCCCGGCGATGCTGACCGTGCCCTTGGTGTTGATAATCTTGACCATGAGTGATCCTCCCCTCGTTCTCCGAAACGAACGGGCGCTGCGAAAACGCCCGGAAAAAAGTCGCGCTCCGTGAACATATATTATAATATCGCTTCCTGGAATCCGCAAGAATAATTTCCTCCCGTCCCGAAAAAGCGGGAGACTTTAGGCGATATACACAAATTTGGACTGCTGTTTCCGTGAAAGTTTTCGCGCCGTTTTGTCGGAACTGTGATATAATCATCAACAAAATACACGATCGGTATCCCAGCGAGTTACAGGCATACCCCATCCAATCCTGCGGACGGCGCGGAGGCGCGTTCGCCAATTTATCAGAGGAGGCACTCGCATGAGCAACAAACCGCGCTATCAGACTATGGACGGCAACACTGCCGCCGCCCACGTTTCTTACGCATTCACCGAGGTGGCGGGGATCTACCCCATCACCCCCAGCCGCCCCATGGCCGACTATGTGGACCAGTGGAGCGCCGAGGGGCGCAAGAATCTCTTCGGCCAGACCGTGAAGGTCATGGAGATGCAGTCCGAGGCCGGCGCCGCCGGCACGGTCCACGGCAGCCTGAACGCCGGGGCCCTGACCACCACCTACACCGCGTCCCAGGGTCTGCTGCTGATGATCCCCAACATGTACAAGCTGGCGGGCGAACAGCTCCCCGCCGTGTTCCACGTCTCCGCCCGGACGGTGGCCAGCCACGCCCTGAGCATCTTCGGCGACCACGGCGACGTGTACGCCTGCCGCCAGACCGGCTTCGCCATGCTGTGCGAAAACGACCCCCAGGAGGTCATGGACCTGGCTCCCGTGGCCCACGTCGCCGCGCTGGAGTCCAGCATCCCCTTCCTGAACTTCTTCGACGGCTTCCGCACCAGCCACGAGCTGCAGAAGCTCCGGGTCTGGGACTATGACGACCTGGCCGACCTGCTGCCCGCCGAGGCGGTGAAGGCCTTCAAGGCCCGCGCCCTGAACCCCAACCACCCCCAGATGCGCGGCACCCACCAGAACAGCGACATCTTCTTCCAGAACCGCGAGGCCTGCAACGCCGGCTATGAGGCCGTGGCCGACATCGTGGAAGGCGTCATGGACAAGATCAACGCCAAGCTGGGCACCGACTACAAGCCCTTCAATTACTACGGCGCGCCCGACGCCGACCGGGTCATCGTCGCCATGGGCTCCGGCTGCGACACCGCCGCCGAGGTAGTGGACTACCTGAACGCCCAGGGCGAGAAGGTGGGCCTGGTGAAGGTCCGCCTGTTCCGCCCCTTCTCCGCCGCCCGTCTCCTGGCCGCCATCCCCGAGACCGCGACCAAGATCGCCGTGCTGGACCGCACCAAGGAGCCGGGCAGCCTGGGCGAGCCGCTGTACATGGACGTGGTCACCGCCTTTGCCGCCGCCGGGCGCAAGGCCACCATCGTGGGCGGGCGCTACGGCCTGGCCGGAAAGGACACCCCGCCCCGCAGCATGGCCGCCGTCTATGCCGAGCTGAAAAAGGACGACCCCAAGCCCCAGTTCACCCTGAGCATCGTGGACGACGTGACCAATCTCAGCCTGGACGAGGCGGACATCCCCGACACCGCCCCCGAGGGCACCGTGCAGTGCAAGTTCTGGGGTCTGGGCGGCGACGGCACCGTGGGTGCCAACAAGAACGCCATCAAGATCATCGGCGACCACACCGACAAATATGTCCAGGCCTATTTCCAGTACGACTCCAAGAAGACCGGCGGCGTGACCATCAGCCACCTGCGCTTCGGCGACAAGCCCATCGGCTGCCCCTACTACATCAACAAGGCCGACTTCGTGGCCTGCCACAACCCCGGCTACGTCACCAAGGGCTTCCGCATGGTCAACGACGTGAAGCCCGGCGGCGTGTTCCTGGTCAACTGCCCCTGGAGCTTTGAGGAGCTGGAGCGCAACCTCTCCGGCGAGGCCAAGCGCTACATCGCCGAGAACCACATCCAGCTCTACACCATCGACGCCATCAACCTGGCCGTGGAGCTGGGCATGGGCAAGCGCACCAACACCATTTTGCAGTCCGCTTTCTTCGCCCTGGCCAAGGTCATGCCCACCGAGGACGCGCTCCAGTACATGAAAGACGCCGCCACCCACAGCTACCTGAAGAAGGGGCAGGACGTGGTGGACATGAACCACAAGGCCATCGACGCGGGCGCAGCCGCCCTGCGCAAGATCGACGTGCCCGCCGCCTGGGCCGAGGCCGCCGACGACGACGAGGCCCCCATCCCCGCCTCCGCCAACCCCAAACTGGTGGAGATGATCCAGAAGATCACCCGCCCGGTGGAGCGCATGGACGGCGACCGTCTGCCGGTCAGCGCCTTCGTGCCCCACGCCGACGGCACCTTCGAGCAGGGCGCCAGCGCCTTCTCCAAGGCCGGCGTCAGCGCCTTCGTCCCTGATTGGGACCCGGCCAAGTGCATCCAGTGCAACCGCTGCGCCTACGTCTGCTCCCACGCCACCATCCGTCCCTATGCCCTGACGGCGGAGGAAGCCGCCGCCGCCCCGGACAGCGCCAAGCTGATGGACGTGAAGGTCGGCAAGGGCAAGGGCGTCTACCGGTATTCTCTGGCCGTCTCCCCGCTGGACTGCATGGGCTGCGGCGTCTGCGCCGAGACCTGCCCCACCAAGAGCCTCACCATGAAGCCCGTGGCCACCCAGATGGACCAGCAGCGCGCCTGGGATTACATGGTCCGTCTGCCCGAGAAGCCCGATATGCAGGACTTCACCATGAAGGGCAGCCAGTTCCGCCGTCCGCTGCTCCAGTTCTCCGGCTCCTGCGCCGGCTGCGCCGAGACCGCCTACGCCCGTCTGGTCACCCAGCTCTACGGCGAGCGGATGTACGTGGCCAACGCCACGGGCTGCTCCTCCATCTGGGGCGGCACCGCAGCCGTCAGCCCCTATGACGCCGCCGACAACGGCAGAGGCGTCGCCTGGGCCAACAGCCTCTTCGAGGACAACGCCGAGTTCGGCCTGGGCATCTATCTGGGCCAGCAGAACATCCGTCGCGGCCTGATCGACGAGCTGAAGACCCTGCTGGACGGCAGCGCCGACGAGAGCTTCCGCGCCGCTGCGCAGGCGTATCTGGACAGCCAGGACAAGGGCGAGGAGAACACCAAGGCCACCGACGCCCTGGTGCCCGAGCTGGAGAAGCTGGCTGCGGGCGGCGAGACCCTGGCGGCCAGGATCCTGGAGAACAAGGACTACCTGAGCAAGAAGAGCGTCTGGATCTTCGGCGGCGACGGCTGGGCCTACGACATCGGCTTCGGCGGCCTGGACCATGTGCTGGCCTCCGGCAACGACGTGAACGTCTTCGTCTTCGACACCGAGGTCTACTCCAACACCGGCGGCCAGGCCAGCAAGGCCAGCAACCTGGGCCAGGTGGCCCAGTTCGCCGCCGCGGGCAAGGCCACGGCCAAGAAGAGTCTGGCGGAGATCGCCATGAGCTACGGCTACGTCTATGTGGCCCAGATCGCCATGGGCGCCGACCCCAACCAGACCATCCGCGCCATCCAGGAGGCCGAGGCCTATCCCGGCCCCTCCCTCATCATCGGCTACGCCCCCTGCGAGATGCACTCCATCAAGGGCGGCATGGTCAACTGCCAGGCCGAGATGAAGCGCGCCGTGGACTGCGGCTACTGGAACCTGTTCCGCTACAACCCCGCCAAGGAGAAGCCCTTCTCCCTGGACAGCAAAAAGCCCGCCGAGGGCGCGGCCTACCGCGACTTCCTGATGAACGAGGCCCGCTACAGCGCCCTGAGCCAGTTCTTCCCGGCCCGCGCCGACGAGCTCTTCGCCGAAAACGAAGCCGCCGCCCGGCAGCGCTACAGCAGACTGGAGAACCTGCGCGATTATTATAATCAGGTGGAGAAGTGATTCTCTGACGCAAATCGGCAAAGCCTCCTCCGTTTCCCTGCGGAAACGGAGGGGGCTTTGTGGTCAGCGGGAACGGTGAATGCGAAGATAAGGACAAATGTCCTCGTGGAATGGACAGTCCTGCTTTTCTTCGTGCATTTCGTGTGCGGCTTTGCGGCATGGATGTTCTAAATGACAACTTTCGCGCTCCCCGCAGGAAAAATGTTGTCAGCGAGAACCGTCCCCAGTGACACTTCGGTTATTACCACCTTATACATCGCCTCCATAATGTCATTGCGTACATTATACAGGCTTATTTGAGGTGGCTCAAATATTCGTCAGCGTTTCCCGCGGAAGTGGCTCACTTATATATTAGCGTTTATACTGAAGCTCCTGAAGAAGCAGGACGGCGAGATCACCACTTTCCGGGAAGGCCTCTGGACAGGCCTGCTGGACTACGCCACCGTCTACGCCGATGGCCGGATGACCTTCAACTTCAAAATCGGGCAGCCCATCGACGCCTGACACGCATACAGAAAACGAGCTCCCGACTACCGGATGGTACCGGTGGCCGGGAGCTGTGTTCTACTTATTTCTTTTGCCCGTATTCTCTGATCCTCTGATCTCTTCATGATAGAAATAATCCACTATTACCGGATGTCCCAGCGGCACTCTGCCGTAGGGCATTTCATTGTCCACGAACGGGCAGTCATACTTCTTTGCCATTTCTTCTGCCTTTTTCTCCAACGACTCGAAATAACTGCGGTTATGCTTGTTATAGATTTCATCGTAAAGCGGCACCAGTTGTGGATACTTCTCCGCAATGTAGTCCATGATGGTCTTTTTAAAGCCACCGCGAAGATTCAAATTCTCAAGCCAGAACAGATCACACTGATTGTGTACCCGCTCAAAAATCGCCTCGAAATCCGTAATGCCGGGAAACACCGGAGACACAAAACATACTGTGCGAATACCGGCATCATAGACCTGCTTCATGGCGGCAATTCTTCTTTCAATGCTGACGGCAGAGTCCATATCATTTTTGAAATCCTCATCCAGCGTATTGATCGACCAAGAAACCGTAACCTGTCCCAGTTTCTTTAACAGATCAACATCACGGACTACCAGATCGGACTTGGTGCAGATCAGTATATCTGCATCGCTTCCAACTAACTGCTCCAGTAACTTCCTTGTATTGCCAAACTGCTCCTCCTGGGGATTATAGCCGTCGGTTACGGAACCGATCACCACACGCTGTCCGGCATACTTCTTCGGATTTTTAATTTCCGGCCAATGCTTCACATCAAGGAAGGTGCCCCATTCCTCCGTATGACCAGTGAACCTCTTCATAAAAGAAGCATAGCAATATTTGCAGGCATGGGTGCAGCCCACATAGGGATTGACAGAATATCCGCCCACCGGCAGATTGGACTTCGTCATGATATTCTTTGTTTCCACTTCTCCAACAAGGATACCGTCCATATTTATCTGTGCCATTTTTTCTGCGCCTCCAATACTTTATTAAATGCTTCCGGCATTTCCTGAACCATGTTATCATCGCCGATGATGGGAACAAGGTCTTCCTTCATAAAAACAGGTATGCAAAGTCTATGCGCCTGATCAGTGAGTGACCTTGCCCACTTCGGCTCCGTGTGTATCTTCCTGCTCTGTGTGCCGGTCATGGTGCCGACCACAACCCAATCAATTCCTGACAGATCCACCTGTCCGGGATCATCAAATAAAGGCTCAAACGTCACATGATAGTGCTTTGCCCTAACGTTTTTCCGCAATGCATCGATGCGCCATAGTTCTGATTTTCGAGTGACCGTCACACCAAACCATGCATTATCCAGATCGGTTTCAAAATCCAGCAGGTCAGGACGCTTGGAAAGGAAGAGGAACTGGTGCTGCGGATTTTCTCTGATCTTTGCAAAAACATCATCCCGCCATTCTTCCTTCCACCCTGCAAGGTCGCTCATGCCTGTAAGCAGGAAATTCTGCGGGCGCTGCTTCTCCATCATGCGCAGCTTATTGGGGAAGAACTCCGGCTGGTCGAAATCCTCTATCATATGCCAGCGCTTCACATTGTTTCGGGCATAGCAATAAGGGCAGCCAACCGTACAGCCGATAACCAGATTCATGTTCTGGATCTGATCCTTGATGCAAACGCTCATAACTCCTGCCACTCCTCCAGATTCTTCCGGATGCGGTCAAGGAAGCATTCAAATTGCTGAACTTCCTCTTCCTCAAAGCCCTTATAATAAATCTTACTCATCTGGTCAGATACTGCATCGTATTCATCCTTCAGTGCGTGCGCTTTCTCTGTCAGATACAGAAGCGTTTTTCTTCTATCACTTTCAGACGGCACACGGAGAATTAATTCCTGATTTTCCATCCGCTCCAGCATGGTGGTGAGAGAAGTAATCGCTAACCCACATCTTTCTGAAATGGCTTTGATAGGAATTCCATCCTCCTGCCAGAGCACATAGAGGATTCTTCCTTGTGCTCCATTGAAAGCATCTACATTTTTTGTGCTGAGAATCTTTTCAAAGATCCGGTCGCCCAACTGCTTGATCTTTGAAACAAGAAATCCACCATTCGTTTTCATGCCAAAAGCTCCTATGTAGTAGTTTTTATATTCTACTATATAGGAGCTTTTCTGTCAATACACAAAAATAGCCGGGACACCATCCAGACCGGCAAAAGCGACATACAATCCAAAGGACAGAGGGACGGTTCTTTTGTCTTATCATGTGGCCCGATTAATGCACTTCATGAACGATGAGGTCAAGACAAAAGAACATCCATGCCGCAGAGCCGCGCACGAAAGGCACGAAGAAAAGGAGGAATGTATATGCTAAGAGGACGTCTGACCTTTTCTTCGCATTCACACCACATGCCGCAAAGCCGCGCAGACAATCGATGTCCCATTGCAAAGCCGGAAGCATTGCGCGATACTGGAAGAAAGACCGAGGGACAGTTTGCTGGGAAATCCGCGTTTTGTGAACATGGTCATAGCAGCTCTTGCGTACAGAAAAATGCGCTTCGAGCGCGTGTGGAAAACTTTTTTTTCGAGCTGTACCGCGCCTTATCATTTAGCGTCTTAGAACACGTCGGCGACGTTGAAATACGTGGTTGAATGGCCTCTTTTCCTCGGCTAGCAGATTTTTGGTTCAGCGTTTACACTGGGCTTTGATTGTTGCTGCCTTTTTTGAATTTTGGGACGTGGGAAGCCGTCCCTAGTGACACCTATGAACATCGAAAAAGGCTGTGAACGCCCGGAACGTACTTCGTTCCCAGGCTTCACAGCCTTTTTCATGGATGGAGCGGCTTACGCTGCCTCCCCTTCCTTCGGCTTCATGTTCCGCAGCAGCAGATACTCCATCACGACCAGCATCGCCGCTGCGGCGATGAGCAGGAGCTTGTCGCCCAGGCCGCGCTCGTCGGAGAGGGCGCAGATGTCGAAATAGATCCCCAACTGGATGTACAGCAGCCCGGACAGGGGGCGGCCCTTGTGGAAGTACCAGGAGGACAGGGCGTAGAAGCCCATGGCGCTCATGGCCACGGCCAGGGCGAAGACCACATAGTGCCACAGCACCGGGTCCTGGGCGTTGGCCCGGTAGACAAGCACAAGCCAATAGCCGAAAAACAGGGGCAGCCACAGCGACGCGCTGCGGGCCGTGGCGCCGGCGGAGCCGTCCCCTTTGCCGGGCAGGGCCACCATGGCCGCCGCCGCCACCAGCCCCGCCGCGCCGAAAAGCCGCTGCATCAGGGGGCTTTGCGCGTCCCCCGCCGTAAACATGGCCTGGAGGGCGGCCGCCGCCAGCATCGCCGCGCAGAGCACCGCCACCGCACGGGGCAGGACCCCCGTATAGCGCAGGGCCTCCTCCGCCTCCGTGGGCTGCTCCATCCGCCGCCGCAGCCAGAGAGAGATGCCCAGCATCGCCGCAGCAGCCAGCAGGGAGTAGACCGTGAACACGATGCTGATCCCCGCCATGGGCGCAGCCAGCCCGGTCTCCGGGTCGAACAGGCCAAGCACCTGAAGCCAGCGCAGAAACGCGCCGAACACACTCATCACCAGAGTCGCCACCGTCAGGGGCAAAGCAATTTTCCGCATAATCTCAAGTCCGTTCCAATAAAGATAAGGTATCCGCCACCCGCCCGGGAGGCCGGGACGCGGCGGGACAGGGTTTTATTTTATACCGTCTTTCCCGTCCCGTCAAGGCGACAGAGGCAATTCCGCGCAGCAACGCTTACGTTCTTCACAACTTTGGGCGAATTCGCAGCCGCGCCCCTGTAGGGAAGGGGCTTGCCCCTTCCGGCAGGGAACGCCCGGATGTCCGCCGACCCTGGGCGAATCCGCAAGCGTGCAGCGCATTCGCCCGGGCTTTCCCTTGTCGGGCAGTGTGCTGCGCGGAAAGGGCAAGCCCTTTCCCTACAATGAGGCGGCTGCAAATTCGCCGGGGGGTTGTTGGAAACCGGGAGTTGCTGCGCGGCGCGCCGGGGTCGGCGCGCCCTACAGGGCGTGTGCGGGTTCGCCTGACGGGTTGCTCAGGGTTCTGTGCTGCTGCGCGGAACGCCGAGGAC
>JAFXXH010000026.1 GCA_017542425.1 Oscillospiraceae bacterium
GCTGATAGCTGCTTTTCTTCACCTGAAAGGCTTCGTTCGTCTTGTGCTTCTTCAAAGCGAAAACGTCCTTTGACTTTGCTTGCTTTTGCTGCTTACTCTGCTTGAAATCACCTGTGATGGTTAGCTTAACGCCTATGCCCCGCTGGGGGAAGGAATGCGGGGGAGGCGCGCAACGTCCTTTTCGGAGCCGTTTGCCTCCGCCTGAATATGTTCAGCCCCATCGGTGAACACACCGATGGGGCTGAACACGTTTTCTGCCGGGCGTTCAGTCGGCCGCTTCGCTGCCCTGCCCGGCGGCTGTGAGGTTGCCGATGCGCCGGAAGTATTCCTCGTGGGCGGCCCGGTACTCCCGGTTGAAGCGCTCGTCATGCCCGGCGTGGAGCAGGGAGATGTAGTCATGGGCCCGCTGGCTGGGGCTGACCCGCGCCACCACGGAGACGCCCACGTTAGAGCAGACGTCGGAGATGCGCTCCACGTCGGCCAGGACGTTCATGTAGGAGGTGCCCGCGTCCACGCTGCACGCGCCGCTCCGCAGCCGGGCCAGGTGTTCCTCCCGGAAGGCGTAGACCACGTCGTCCACCACCTGTTCCAGTGGCTCGATGTGGCGGGCGGAGGACAGGTCCCGGGTCTTGAACGCCTGTTCGGTGTAACGCAGGATGCGCTCGATCAGGTCCTCCAGAATCTCCAGCTCCCCCAGGGCCTGTTCGGAGAAGCACACCTGCTTGTCCGCCATGTCCCGGCCCGTCTCGGCGATGTTCATGGCGTGGTCGCCCAGGCGCTCGAACTCCGTCACCAGCTTGTGATACTGGTTCAGGATGGAGATGTGCAGCTCCGCGGAGAGGTGGGAGGACAGGGTCACCAGATAGTTGCCCAGGCGGTCGGCCATGCGGTCGATCTCGTCCTCCTCGGCGGAGACCAGCTTCATCTGCGCGGCGTCGAACTGGCGCAGCAGCCGGAAGGCCCGGCGGATGTTGGCACAGGCGGCGTAGAACATGGCCAGCAGCAGGTCGTAGCAGCTCCGCAGGGCCAGGGCGGGGGTGTCGTAGAAAGCGGGGCTGAGGGCCTCCAGCTTGTCGGCGTAGGAGTTCTCCCCGCCCGTCTCCGTCTGTTTGTCGCGGATGATGCGGCGGCTGAGCGTTTCATAGCTGGGCAGCAGGGGGAACAGGCAGATGGCGCAGCCCAGGTTGAAGACGGTGTTGGTGTTGGCGATGGTGCCGGAGTTGACCACCCGCTCCCAGAGGCCGTCCAGCACCCCCAGATACCGCAGCAGCGCCACCGCCGCCAGGACCAGCGCGGACTTGCTCAGGTTGAAGAGGATGTTTACGACGCCCACGCGCCGGGCCTCCGGCCTGGCCCCGATGGAGCAGACGATGGCGGTGGTCACGCAGTCGCCCAGGTAGATGCCCACGATGACGGCGTAGATGGCGTTGAATTGGAGCTGCCCCGACGCGGAGAAGGCCTGCAAAATACCGATGGCGGCGGAGGAGCTCTGCAGCACGAAGGAGACCCCCGCGCCGGTCAGGTAGCCCAGCACCGGGTTGTCCCCCAGGCTGGCGAACAGGGACTCGAAGATGCCCATATCCGAAAGGGTGTCCACGCTGGCCGTCATGTTCAGCAGACCGGAAAAGAGGATGCCGAACCCCAGGGCGATGTGCCCCACGGTCTTGGCATTGCGGAAGGAAACGCCCATCAGAAGCACGACGCCCACGATCAGGGCCAGGGGGGCCAGGGTGGAGGGGCGGAAGATCTGGAGCCAGGCGGCGGAGTCGGAGCTGATGTCCAGCAGGCGGATGATCTGACCGGTGACGGTGGTGCCCACGTTGGCCCCGACGATGATGCCCAGGGACTGGCGCAGCGTGATGATGCCCGCCCCCACCAGGCCGGAGGTGATGACGATGGTGGCCGTGGAGGACTGAATCAGCGCCGTGACGCCGAGACCCAGCAGGAAGGCCTTGACAGGGTTGTTGGTGACCTTTTCCATCACCACCTTGAGTGCGCCGGAGGAACCTTCCTTGAGGCCGTCCCCCATCAGGCGCATTCCGTAGAGGAACATGGCCAGGCCGCCCAGCAGGGACAGGAGGTTAAAAATAATGGTCATATCGTGTGTGTTCCAATCTTCAGCATGGGCAGCCCGCCCGCGTAGTCACAGCCGCAGGGCCGTCCCGGCGCGCAGCCGGTACACGGTCCTGCGGCTTTGTTTGCTTTAGAGCGGCAGCTTCCAGATCTGCGCGGCGTACTCCCGCACGGCCCGGTCGCTGGAGAATTTTCCGGCGGCGGCGATGTTCAGCAGGCACTTGCGCCCGAAGCGCTCCCGATCGCGCCAGTCGTAGAGCGCCCGGCGGCGGGTGTCCAGGTAGCTGCGCAGGTCGTAGAGGATGTAGTAGGTGTCCGCCCGGTTCCAGTCCACGCCGTCCACCAGGCTGCTCCAGAGTTCCCGCAGCCCGTCGTCCGTGGGCACGGTACCGTCGATGAGGGTGTCCACCAGGCGGCGGATGCGCGCATCCCGCTCATAGATGTCCCTGGCCCGATAGCTGCCCCGGATGCGGGTGATGTCCTCGATGGTGGCGCCGAAGATGTATTCATTCTCCCGCCCGGCTTCCTCGACGATCTCCACGTTGGCCCCGTCCAGGGTGCCCAGGGTCACCGCGCC
>JAFXXH010000027.1 GCA_017542425.1 Oscillospiraceae bacterium
AAAGCCGCCCAAAATCACGAAAAACATCTGGAATGGTACCCCAAGGAATGCTTGAAGAGCCGTATGCGTCAATCGCGCACGTACGGTTCCGTGAGGGGCGGCGGCAGCAATGCCAGCCGTCTACTCGACCTTTTTGACTCACAATACTGCCTTACAAAAGAAAAAGGCTTTGGAAAACCCCAGAGAACGGAAATCTGCATATTCCGTTCCCTGGGGTTTTATTCGATTCTCACACTACAAATCCCTTACTTCGCCCGCGGCAGCACGGAGGCGATGGCCCCGGCAAAGCCGGTCAGCGGCATGGTCTGGAGCACCACATGGCCCGGACCGGTGACGACGGTGTTGAACAGGCCCTCGCCGCCCAGGAGAACGTTTTTGATGCCCTTTACGGCCTGAACTTCCATCCGGCAGGTGGCGTCCATCATGGCCACATAGCCGGTGTCGGCAACGATCTGCTCGCCGGGTCCCAGGTCGTATTCCACGGCGCTGCCGTCGATCTCCAAAAAGACCAGGCCGCTGCCGCTCATCTGCTGCATGATGAAGCCCTCGCCGCCGAAGAAGCCGGCGCCCATCTTTTTCTGGAAGAAGACGGACAGCTCCACGCCCGGCTCAGCGGCCAGGAAGGCCCGCTTCTGGCTGACGATGGGGTGGGCCGGGTCCACCTGGATGGCGCGGATGGAGCCGGGGAAGCTGGACCCCACGGCGATCAGGCCGGGGCCGCCCTTGGCGGTGTAGCGGTTCTGGAACAGGGATTCGCCGGAAAACATTCTGCCCAGCATCTTGCCCGCGCCGCCGCCCATGGTCTCCATCTGCATGTTGGGGCTCATCCAGCACATGGCGCCGGCTTCGCAGATGATGGACTCGTTGGGCTGGAGGCTGCAAATGGCAACAGGCAGGGGTTCGCCCTTGATTTCGTACTTCATTTTGTTGTCCTCCTCTTTGCAACAGCTCTTGTTCGGCGGGCGGATGCTCCGCCGACGCAATCAGTATAGCAGAAGATCCCGAAAAAAGCACCAAATATTTTATGTATTCGTAAAAAACAAGGGGGCAGGCCCGGCCCGCCGAATGCCCAGGCGCTTTGCCTCTGGCAGTCGGCGGCACGCGGGTCTGTCCCCATGTTTTGGATTGGTCCCGGTCCCGGACGGGGCCGGGTCGCGTCCCGATTTACTCGTTCTCGCCCAATCGTTCCCGGAACAGCAGGGACACGCACCAGATGGCGGCCAGTCCCACCAGGGTGTAAATCACCCGGCTCACCGTCGCGGTCTGGCCGCCAAAGAGGTAGGCCACCAGATCAAAACGGAAGAGTCCGACCAGGCCCCAGTTCAGCCCTCCGATGATGGAGAGGATCAGGGCAATTCGATCCATGATCATTGTGTTCGCTCCTTTTCCCTTGGGATTCGCACTTAGCTTTTCCGGGAACTGCGCCCACTATGCTGTCTGTTTTTTCCAATTCTATACATTGCGCCCTTCAAGCCAAAACCTCCGTTGCCTCGCAGAGTTTCGCGCTTGCGCGAAAGAAATTCAAATTCATTTTTGCCGGAAACCGCGTTTTCGGCAAAAATACCGCTCGCGTAGCAAGTGTGCCCTCCCCCGCAGGGCGCACTTGCGCAGCGCAAATCCCTCGCTTCAAAACCCAGCGCAGCGGTTTTGAAGCGAAAAAGCGACAGCCCGTCCCCGGGTGAGAGCGGGGACGGGCTTATCGGTTCATGGGCCGGAGGTTTCGGCCCATGCGGAATCATTCCATGGCGTTGAGCTTGCGGGCCATCTTGCTTTTTTTGTTGGCCGCGTTGTTCTTGTGGATCAGGTTCTTGCCTGCGGCCTTATCGACGGCTTTGACAGCAGCCTGATAGGTGCTGGCGGCGGCCTCCTTGTCGCCATTGCCGACAGCGATCTGGAACTTCTTGACCGCCGTCTTCAACGCGCTTTTCTCGGCCTTGTTCTTCGCGTTGCGCGCCTTGGCGAGCTGATCTCTCTTTGCGGAAGACTTGATGTTGGGCATGTTTCGCCACCTCCTCACTCGAAAAGAATCGCAGTCAAATACACGGTGATACGGCACGGTATATGGACTCACGGATAAACAGTTTATCAGAAAACGCTCCAAAATGCAAGAACTTTTTTCATTATGAATGGAAAAATTTGAACTGCGCATACTGTATGGCAGGGGATACAAAATCTGGTGTGTTTGCGGAGGGGGATCACCATGGCTGGTATGATTCGGACCGACCTGGCGCTGGAGGCGCGGCAGCTCTGGCTGGAGCGGGAACAGACGGAGGACCTGCCCGGCGTGCGGGTGGAGGAACGGCAGCGGGAGGGCTTTCCCGTCACCACGGTGGAGGTGCTGGACCGGCAGGGCGCGGAGGCGCTGGGCAAGCCGCCGGGGCGCTACGTCACGCTGGAACTGGACGGCCTGCTGAGGCGGGAGGCGGACGCCTTTCCCAGGGCTGCCGCCGCCCTGGGGGCGGAGCTGCGGGAACTGCTGGCGCTGAATGTCGCGGAAAGCTGCCTGGTGGTGGGCCTGGGCAACCGGGAGATCACGCCGGATGCGGTGGGGCCGTGTACGGTGGACCATCTGCTGGTGACCCGGCATTTGAAAGAGCATCTGCCTGAGGACTTCGCCGCCTTTCGTCCCGTCAGCGCCTTTTGCACCGGGGTTTTGGGGACCACCGGCATTGAGAGCGGCGACCTGGTGCGGACGGTCTGCGGAGAGCTGCACCCCGGCTGCGTGGTGGCGGTGGACGCCCTGGCCTCCCGCAGCACCGAGCGGCTTTGCCGGACGGTGCAGATTGCCGACACGGGCATTGTTCCCGGGTCCGGGGTGGGCAACGCCCGTCGGGCGCTGGATCGGGAGACCCTGGGGGTCCCGGTGATCGCCCTGGGGGTGCCCACGGTGGTGGACGCGGCCACGCTGACGCTGGAGCTGGCCGGGCGCGCCGGGGCGGAGCTGTCCCCGGAGTCCTTCGGCCCCCTGGGCGGGCTGATCGTCACGCCCAGGGACATTGACAAAAACGTGCGGGACATGGCCCGGCTGCTGGGCTATGGGCTGAACCTGGCCCTGCATAAGGGCCTGACCGTGGAGGACGTGGACCTGCTGACCGGGTGAGGCGTCAAAATGCGCAGAGGTAGGCGTGCCACTCCTCCTCGTGCAGGTGCTTCAGGATGCGCAGGCCGTTGGCTTTCAGGATCTGCTCCAGCCCTTCGGCCCGGTGGTCGATGACCCCGGAGCAGAGGAACAGCCCATCCGGGCGCAGAAAGCGGCGGACAAAGGCGCTGAGGGACTCGATCACGTCCGCCACGATGTTGGCCAGCACCAGGTCGTAGCCCTCCCCCAGGGTCCGGCGCAGGCCCTCGTCGGCCAGCACGTCCCCGGCGTAGAAACGGAAACCCGGTCCGGCCACGCCGCTGAGTTGGGCGTTGTGTTCCGCCGCCTGGCGGGCGTTGGGGTCGATGTCACAGGCCACCACCTCCCCGGCCCCCAGCAGCAGGGCTCCGATGCCCAGAATGCCGCTGCCGCAACCCAGGTCCAGGACGCGCCAGCCTCTGGGGTCCAGCGCGTCCAGCAGCTCCAGGCACATGCGCGTCGTGGCGTGGCTGCCGGTGCCGAAGGTCAGGCCCGGGTCCAGGCGCAGGGGCAGCCGCCCCTCCAGCTCCGGGTCCAGCCACGCCGGAACCACCATCAGGCGCTTGCCGATGGGAATGGGGGCGTAATACTGCTTCCAACTGTTCTCCCAGTCCTCGTCCGCCACCCGGCGGAAGCTGAGGGGCTGGCCCAGGGCCGTTTCCAGCTCTTTCAGCCGGGCCAGGCCGTCCGCGTCGTCCTGCAAATAGAAGCGGACCTGGCTCAGCCCCGTGTATTTTTGCTCCAGTTCGCTGTCCACATAGTCCCAATACTGCTGATTTTGTTCCAGAAAGCGGCGGAAGTCCTGCTCGTCCTCGATGCACAGGCCTTCCACGCCCAGAGACTCCAATTTGGCGCAGAGCCCGTCCAGCTCTGCGCTGCTGCTTTTTACCGTCGCTTCCAGCCACTTCATGGCGCGTCCTCCCTGTTTTGGTTTCCCTCCCAGTGTAACGGGCTTGCGGGGAGGTGTCAAGGAAATGTTTCACGTGAAACAGTGGGGGATAGTGCAGGAGCGGCGCGCCGGGGATTGACGCGCCCTCACCCATTCCCTCCCCCAGCGGGGGAGGGTGTCGCCCACAAGGGCGACCGGAGAGGGAGAACGTGACGGGACCGCGATGTGGAAATGACCGCTGCCGTGGGGGTATAAAAAGATTTTAACCGTCTGCAAGCGGTCAGGTTCTCCCTCTTCCGTCATCCGCCTCGCGGAGGATCGGCGGATGCCACCTTCCCCCGCTGGGGGAAGGAAGGACGGTTGCGGATTCGCCGGACGTTGCGGCTTGTCTTTCGTGCTGCTGCGCGGCGCGCCGGGGTCGGCACGCCCTACAGGGAGAGGCGTTGCGAATTTGCCCGGATCGGCGCGCCCTACATGGGGTGATTCTTCCGATGTTTCACGTGAAACATTTTTTCTTTCCGCGCATTCCGTCGAAGGGAACAGAAATGTTTCACATGAAACAATTGAAAAATTTTTCCCAAGCTGATATAATGGCAGCGTTCCAAAACCGAATCGGCGAAGAACGGAGAAACTTATGGGAAAGATCATTGCCATTACGAATCAAAAAGGCGGGGTCGGAAAAACCACCACCGCCATCAACCTTGCCGCTTCCCTGCACTTCCGGGGCAGAAGCGTCCTGCTGGTGGACTGCGACCCCCAGTGCAACGCCACCACGGGCATGGGCATTGACAAGAGCAAGGTAAAAGGGCTCTATGACGTGATGTTCCGGGACTACCCCATCCAGGAGGCCATTCTGGAGACGAAACACGCCCAGGTCCTCGCCTCCCACGCGGATCTGGCCGGGGCCAATGTGGAGCTGGTGGACATGGAGCGCCGGGAGTTCCTGCTGAAAAGCAAGCTGGAACCCGTCAAGGACCAATATGAATACATCCTGATCGACTGCCCGCCCAGTCTGGAACTGCTGACCCTGAACGCCCTGAGCGCGTCGGACCGGGTTCTGGTGCCGGTGCAGAGCGAATTTTACGCCCTGGAGGGCCTCAGCGACCTGATGAACACCGTACGCCTGGTCAAGCAGCGGCTGAACCCCGGTCTGGAGCTGGAGGGACTGCTGCTGACCATGTACGACGGGCGGACGCGCCTCTCCAAAGACGTGGAGAAGGCCCTGCGGGAACACTTCCCCGGCAAGGTCTATCAGACCGTCATCCCCCGCAGCATCCGCCTGAGCGAAGCACCCAGCCACGGGATGCCCTGCCTGGAATACGACCGGATGTGCCGGGGCACACGGGCCTATCTGCACTTCACCAACGAGTTTTTGAAGCTCCAGGAGGCCGAACGCCTCCAGGCGGAACAGGAACGCTTAGAGCGCGAGCGCCAGGCAGCGGAGGAAGCGGCCCGAAAAGAGGCCGAGGAACGGGCGCGGCTGGCCGAGGAAGCCCGGCAGCGGGAGGAGGAAGCCGCCCGCCAGCGGGAGGAAGCCAAAAAGCTGGAGGAAGCCCGGAAGCGGGAACTGGCCCAGCAGCGGGGCAAAAAGAAGAAGGGCAAGCAGCGCCGCAGGCAGGAGCCGCAAACGCAGGAGGACAAGCCCCAGGAAGCTCCGCCCCCCGACCCGGAGGAGGAAGCCCGCCGCCTGGAACGGGAACGCCGTGCAGAGGAAGAACGGCGGCAGGACGAAGAACTCCGCCGGGAATTGCAGCGCCGGGAGGAAGAACGCCGCCGGGAACAGGAGCGGCGGGCGGAGCAGGAACGCCAGAAGGAGCTGGAACGCCTGAGAAAAGAGGAAGAAGCCCGGCGCGAGGCCACCCACCGGCAGGAGAAGGAGCGCCTGAAAGAACTCTCCGAGGCCCAGAAACAGGCGGAGCGTGAGCAGGAGTCGGGGATCTTGGGATTTTTCGGCATCAAGCGGAAACGGAAAGAGTAAGCGGCGGAAAGAGACGGAAGCGGCAATCCAATTCCAGATAAAAGGCGATCAGAACCATAAAAACAACGAGTCTTTCAAAACAAGCAGCACCCATGTAGGGAAGGGGCTTGCCCCTTCCGAATCTGCGTCCACAGCGCCGTCCCATCCCTTGCTTTCGTCCAGTCTGGGCGCATTGGATCGGAAAGATGCGGAAGACGAACGTGCGGAAGGGGCAAGCCCCTTCCCTACAAAGGAAAATCAAACCTCAGCACACAATGAAACATACGCGACAGCAAAGCGAGGGAGGAAGCGATATGGCAAAACGAGGCGGGCTGGGCAGCGGCCTGAACGCCCTGTTCGGGGAGGAACCGGTGACATACAAACCGGAGACGCCTCCCGCAGCCGTGGCCCCTGCGGGCAATGAGCCGGAACACGCGGACCGGGAGGGGGTCGTCACCCTGCCCCTGTCCAAGGTGGAGCCCCGGGAGGACCAACCCAGGCGCAGCTTTGACCCGGAGGGCCTGGTGGAGCTGGCTGACTCCCTGGCGCGCTACGGGATGATCCAGCCCATCACCGTCCGGCCATTGGACAGCGGCTACTATCAGATCATCGCCGGGGAGCGCCGCTGGCGGGCGGCACGGCTGGCGGGGCTGGAGCAGGTGCCGGTCCGCATTTTGCAGGCGGACGACCGGCGGGCCATGGAGCTGGCCCTGGTGGAGAATTTGCAGCGGGAGGACCTGAACCCCATCGAGGAGGCCCAGGGCTACCGGAGTCTGATGGACGACTATGGGCTGACCCAGGAGGAGGCCGCCAGCGCCGTGGGCAAGAGCCGCCCCGCCGTGGCCAACGCCCTGCGGCTGCTGAGCCTGGTCCCGGCGGTGCTGAAAAAGGTGCAGGATGGGGAGCTCTCCGCCGGACACGCCCGTGCCCTGCTGCCCATCCGCAGCGAACAGTTGCAGCTGGAAGCGGCGGAGGCGGTCATCTCCAAGCATCTGTCCGTGCGCCAGACCGAAGCTTTGGCCGCACGGCTGGCCAAAGAACCGGCCAGCCCCGCGCCACAGCCGGTGCGGGACATCGCCGTGGACTATGTGCGCGAGGTGGAGCGGGAGCTGGAGAACGCCATGGGCCGGAAGGTCAAACTGATCGACGGGCGGAGCAAGGGCCGCATCGAGATCGAATTTTACGGCGCAGAGGACCGGGAGAAGCTGATCGAGAACCTGCGGCTGTTCTCCAGTCTGCGCGGAAGCAAATAAAGAGACGAAGGAAAAGAGGAAGAGAATATGTTAGACATCAAATTCGTCCGGGAGCAGCCGGAGCTGGTCCGGGAGAACATCCGCAAGAAATTTCAGGACGCCAAGCTGCCGCTGGTGGACGAAGTACTGGAGCTGGACCGGAAAAACCGGGCGGCCATCCAGGAGGCCAGCGAGCTGCGGGCGCGGCGCAATCAGCTCAGCCGCGCCAACGGGCCGCTGTTCGGCAAGCTGAAAAAGGCCGAGGGGGAGGCACGGGACGCCATTCAGGCCCAGATCGACGCAAACATGGCGGCGGTCAAGGCCGACGACGAACGGCTTCTGGCCCTGGAGCAGCAGGAGTCGGACTGCGCCGCCGCCATCCGCGCCCGGATGCTGCAAATTCCGAACATCATCGACCCCAGCGTGCCCATCGGCCCGGACGACAGCTATAACGTGGAGGTGCAGCGCTTCGGGGAGCCGCTGGTCCCGGCCTATCCCATCCCCTACCACACGGAGATCATGGAGCGCCTGGACGGGGTGGACATGGACGCCGCCGGACGGGTCAGCGGCAACGGCTTTTACTATCTGCTGGGGGACGTGGCCCGGCTGCACGAGGCCGTGCTGGCCTATGCCCGGGATTTCATGATCGACCGGGGCTTCACCTTCTGCATCCCGCCCTTCATGATCCACGGCAACGTGGTGGAGGGCGTGATGAGCCAGACGGACATGGACGCCATGATGTACAAGATCGAGGGCGAGGACCTCTATCTGATCGGAACCAGCGAACACTCCATGATCGGCCGCTTCATCGACCAGATCCTGCCCGAGGACAGCCTGCCCCAGACCCTCACCAGCTACAGCCCCTGCTTCCGCAAGGAGAAGGGCGCCCACGGGCTGGAGGAGCGGGGCGTCTACCGCATTCATCAGTTTGAAAAGCAGGAGATGATCGTGGTCTGCCGCCCGGAGGACAGCCGGGACTGGTATGAGAAGATGTGGCGCTGGAGCGTGGAGCTGTTCCGCAGCCTGGAGATCCCCGTGCGCCAACTGGAGTGCTGCAGCGGCGACCTGGCCGACCTCAAGGTCAAGAGCTGCGACATCGAGGCCTGGAGCCCCCGGCAGCAGAAATATTTTGAGGTCTGCTCCTGCTCGAACCTGGGCGACGCCCAGGCAAGACGGCTGAAAATGCGCGTGAAGGGCGCGGATGGGAAGATGTACCTGCCCCACACCCTGAACAACACCGTAGTGGCCCCACCCAGGATGCTGATTGCGTTTTTGGAGAACCATCTGCAGGCCGACGGCAGCGTGACCATTCCGGAGCCGCTTTGGGCATATATGGGTGGGAAAAAGCTTTTGACGCCGAAAAAATAAAAAAAATGTGTTGCGAATCTGCGGAAGGGGCTTGCCCCTTCCGCAGATTCGGTAAAGGGGGCGTTTGCGGATTCGCCTGAAGTTGCGGAAATTGGGGCGCGTTGCTGCGCGGCGCGCCGAGGTCGGCGCGCCCTACGGGGGGTGCGGATTCGCCTTGGGTTGTGCGTGGATTTTGGCGGCTGCTGCGGGGCCGTCGGGACGCCGGCCCCTACACCGGCCGTTGTGGTTTTGCGTCCTGTCTGCATCACCGTCCCCAATGGCGCATGAAGACGGCGCTTTGTAGAAAACAGCGTCCAGCCCGTGGCCTATTCCCCGCAGCAGCACCGAAGACAAGCTGCCACGTCCGGCGAATTCGCGCACGCCCGGTAGGGAACGCCGTCCTCGGCGTTCCGCACAGTAGCACCAAAGACAAGCACCATGTCCGGCAAATTCGCAGTCCCCCTTCCTTCCCCCAGCGGGGGAAGGTGGCATCCGCCGATCCCCCGCGAGGCGGATGACGGAAGAGGGAGAACGTGACCGCTAGCGAGCAGTAAAATCGTTCGCATACGCCCACGGCTGCTGTCATTTCCACACCCCGGTTCCGTCACGTTCTCCCTCTCCTGCCGCCCTTTGGGCGGCACCCTCCCCCGCTGGGGCATAGGCGTTAAGCTAACCATCACAGGTGATTTCAAGCAGAGTAAGCAGCAAAAGCAAGCAAAGTCAAAGGACGTTTTCGCTTTGAAGAAGCACAAGACGAACGAAGCCTTTCAGGTGAAGAAAAGCAGCTATCAGC
>JAFXXH010000028.1 GCA_017542425.1 Oscillospiraceae bacterium
CCGCCGCGATGCCCGCCGCCAGGCCCTCCGGGTCCTGGGGGACGGCGGTGGGCGTGGGCTCCACGCTGCGGTCGATGAGCACCAGGCAGTCCGGCAGCCGGGCCTGCAGCGCCGCCGCCTCCGCCAGACTGACCGGGTTGCCCCGCAGCAGCACCACCTTCAACTGTTCCAGCCCGTAGAGGGGCCGCAGGTCCCGCACCGCGTTGTCGTCCAGATCCAGGATCGTCAGGTTCTCAAACCGCTCCAGCCCCTCCAGGCTCTCCACCCCCAGCCCGGCGGCCAGCAGCACCGTCTCGTCGGAATAGAAGGTCCGCTCCCCGAAGCGGACCTTCCAGCGCAGTTCGTCGTGCGCCACGGTGCAGTCGGGCAGGGCCTCCTGCAGCGCCTCCAGGGCCGGGACGCTCAGTTCCGGGTTGCCGTTCAGGGCCAGCTCCCGCAGCGCGGACAGGCCGTACAGGGCGCGCAGGTCCTCGTCCTCCAGCCCCGTCTCCCGCAGATCCAGCCGCGTGAGCCGGTCCAGCCGGTACAGGGAGTCGAAGCGGCGCACGGGGTTGCCGTCCAGGGAGAGGTCCTCCAGGCGCCCCAGATAGTCCAGCGCCGACAGGTCCTCCACCCGGTTGCCGCCCACGTCCAGCTCCCGCAGCCCCGTCAGGCTCATCAGGGGCATCAGGTCCGTCACCTGATTTCCGCGCAGGTTCAGCGCCTCCAGCTTTTGCAGCTGCGTCAGCATGGAGATGTCGTCGATCAGATTGTCGTGCAGGTCCAGCCGCTGCAGGTCCCCGCACTTGGCCAGGACCGTCAGATCGGTGATGTGGCGGCCGCTCAGGTCCAGCTCCGTCACGTCGGAGCGAAACTCCAGCCCGCCCAGGCTCAGGTCCTCCGGTTCCCCCGCCATGCCGTCGTGAAAGACGCGGCAGTCGGGCAGGGCAGAGCGCAGCGCGTCCAGGGCCTCCCGCCGCAGCGCCACGCCCTGCAGGCTGAGGGTGCGCAGTTGGGGCAGGGAATAGAGGGGGCTCAGGTCCTCCAGGGGGTTGCCGTCCAGATAGAGGATCTTCAGCGCGCTCAGGTTCTGGAGCGGCTTCAGGTCCCGGATGCGGTTGTTGGAAAGCTGGAGGCTCCCCAGGCGCACCAGCCCGGACAGGGCGCTGAGGTCGGAGACGGCGTTGTCTGCCAGACTCAGGGTTTCCAGCGCGGTCAGCTCCGCCAGCGGGGCCAGGTCCTCGTCCGTCAGGTTCCGTCCGCTCAGCACGGCGTTTGTGGCGCTCCGGTCCAGCCGTTGGCCGCCCACCACCACGCTGTCGGAGAAGTCGCCGTTTTGCACCTTGAGGCGCTCCAGCATATTGGAAATGGCGTCGCCGCCCACCCGGCCATAGCCCAGGTACAGCACCTGGATCGCCTGGTCCAGATCGCCCCGGGCGTAGCAGACGTCGGCCCAGAGCAGATAGGCCTCCTCCGTCTGCCGCTCGTGCAAGGCCCGCTCCACTTCATAGAGGGCAGCGTCATACTCCCGGTGGAGGAAACTGCTTTCCGCCCGCTCGTAGTGGCTTTGATAGTCCCCGCCGCCGGGGAGGACCAGCAGCAGAATCAGCACCGCCAGCACCACGGCCAGCGCCGCCCCGGCGAGGATGTACGCCTTGCGCTTTTGCGCCAGCGTCAGAGCGTTCCATTGTTCCAGCATGAAAATCCGTCCTTTCTGAAAAGAGGATGCCGGCCGCAGCGGATGCGGCCGCGCCGAGCGTAGCGCCCATACCAATCAGAGTTGCATCCGGCGTGCGCCCCGCGTTTTACAAAGAGGATGCAAAGCTGTCGTATGCTGAAAAAAACTGCGTTTGCCCGCGTCGGCTCTGACCCGGAGCGGAGGATGGACGCGGGGAAGAGAGTGTGGCCCATGAAAAAACCCCTTGCCGC
This sequence comes from Oscillospiraceae bacterium, assembly GCA_017542425.1. Classification (GTDB taxonomy): domain Bacteria; phylum Bacillota; class Clostridia; order Oscillospirales; family Oscillospiraceae; genus RGIG7114. Next base: position 1,909 of record JAFXXH010000028.1, read on the forward strand.
CGCCGTGCTGGCCCTGGCGCTGCTGCTGAGCGCCTGCGGCGCGGCCGCCCCCCAGGAGACCGTAGACCCCTACGCGGGGATGGTCCAGGTGGAGAGCGGATACAACCTGAAAATCTGGGTGGAGGAGCAGGAGAACGTGCCCGTCAGCGACCTGTCGCCGGAGGATTTTCCCGCCCCCGGCCGCTACATCGGCACGGACTATGAAGTGACCCGGGGCATGGACGTGAGCGAACACCAGGGCCAGATCGACTGGACCGCCGCGGCGGACGACGTGGACTTCGCCATCATCCGGGTGGGGTACCGGGGCTATGGGCAGGAGGGCGTTTTGAAGTATGACGAGCGCGCCCTGGAGAATCTGCGCGGGGCCCTGGACAGCGGCCTGGACGTGGGGGTCTATTTCTTCTCCCAGGCCACGAGCCCGGCGGAGGCGGAAGAGGAAGCGGCCTTCCTGCTGGCGCTGCTGGAACCCTACGGGCCGGAGCGCTTCGCCCTGCCGGTCTTCTTCGACTGGGAGAACATCGACGGCCAGTCCGCCCGCACGGAGGGCATGGAGGGCGGCACCGTCACCGACTGCGCCCTGGCCTTCTGCCAAAAGGTCACGGAGGCGGGCTACCGGGCCGGGATCTACGCCTACCGCTTCCTGGGCTACTACTGCTATGAGCTGGCCCGACTGGGGGACTACGCCCTCTGGATCGGCGCGGTGGGGGACTACCCGGACTTTTACTATGCCCATGAGATCTGGCAGTATTCCACCGTGGGCAGCATCCACGGCGTGGGCTCCGTGGTGGACCTGGATCTGCGCTTCGTGAAAAAGCAGCAGGAGATCACCTTCCATGCGGCGCTGGATCAGGCGCTGGAGCAGGCTTTGGAGCAGAACGGATAACATACGGACATGGAAAGGATCCTGCATGTTCCGCAGCGAAACCAGGCGGCTTTCGTCCCGAAGGGGAGGAAAGCCGCCTGGTTTGTTCAATGCCGCAGCCGCGCTGCCATCTCTTCAAAGGCGTGCTGCTCCGCCGCGTCGTCCAGGGGTTCCAGTTCCCGGACGCCGTACTTCCGCTCCAGGGCCGTCAGCAGCAGCCGGTCGCACAGGGCGGGATTCTTCGGCAGCAGGGGGCCGTGGCTGTAGGTGCCGAAGACGTTGCGATAGCGGACGCCCTCGGTGCCGTCCTCTCCGTTGTTGCCGTATCCGGCCAGCACCCGGCCCAGGGGCTGGACCCCCTCGCCCAGATAGGTGCGCCCGGAGTGGTTCTCAAAGCCCACCACCTCCATGCCGCCGCTATGCTCGTCGCAGCGGAAGAGATAGTTGCCGATCATGCGCCTGGCTCCGCCCACGGTCCATAGGTCAATGGCCCCCACAAAGTCGCAGCGGACGCCCTCGTGGGTCTCGTAGTAGCGGCCCAGCATCTGATAGCCGCCGCAGATGGCCAGCACCGGCACGCCGTCGGCCACGGCGCTGCGCAGACTGGCGTCCTTGCCCCGGTGCAGGTCCTCCAGCAGGGCCTCCTGCTCGAAGTCCTGGCCTCCGCCGATGAAGACCAGGTCCGCCCCCGCCAGGGAGTCGGAAGCGCCGATGGGCAGTTCCGTTACGCGCACGTCGATGCCGCGCCAGGCCAGCCGCCGCCGGAGGCAGAGCACGTTCCCCCGGTCCCCGTAGAGGTTCAGCACGTCGGGGTAGAGATGATAGAGATTCAGTTCCATGCGCGCAGCCTCCCAACTTTCGCAGACATTCTTTGCATCGGCTCAGCCCTCCCAGAACTCGCTGCCGCCGCACTGGCGCAGCAGGTGGGGCCGGAAGTCCAGCAGCGCGGTGTAGGTGGGCATGATGAACACCGGCAGCTCGGACTGGGCCAGCCGGGCGGTGAGGGCGGCGTAGTCCCGCTCCACATAGAGCCGGTCCACGGGCAGCCCGGCGTATTTCAGCCGGAGATAGATCTCCCAGGCCCGGGTGCCGGAGAGGGTGACGCGCCGCAGCTTGTCCCCCAGGCTCAGCAGGGTCTCGAATTCCGCGTCCCAGATCCAGGAGATGTCCGTCCCGTCCGCCTCCCGATCGTTCAGCAGGATCGCCAGCTCCATGTCCGTGGAGACCTTGGAGAGGAAGGACAGGACCTGGTTGCAGCCTGCCGGGTTTTTCACCAGCATGACCCGCGCCCCCTGGGCCCCCAGCGCAAAGCGCTCCATGCGCCCGAAGCCGCACTGGAAGCTGCCCACGGCCCGGACCGCCTCGGGGACGCCCACGCCGCACTCCGTCACGGCGGCGATGGAGCCCAGGGCGTTGTAGATGTTGTACATGGCGGGCAGATTGACGTAGACCTCCGACGTCTGGCCCCGGATGTCCACGGTGACGCGGCTGCCGTCCAGTTCCAGAACGGGTCTGGCGGTCACGGCCACGTCGGCGCTGTGGCGGGCGTAGCCGCAGTTCGGGCAGCGGAAGCCACCCAGGTGGCCGTAGGTCATGTAATCATATTGGTATTCCGTCTTGCAGCGGATGCAGCGGCCCGCGTCGCTGAGCTGGGGCGGCGTCGCAGCCGGGTCGGCCCCGGAGGCGTCCACGCCGTACCAGCTCACCGGGTTCGGAAGGTCCAGGGCCAGGGAACTGGTCAGAGAGCAGTCCGCGTTCAGCACCAGCTTGGCCTTCGGCGCGCCGCGCAGCCCCTCCCGGATGTTCTCCAGCGTGTGCGTGACCTCCCCGTAGCGGTCCAACTGGTCCCGGAACAGGTTGGTCACCAGGACAACTTTGGGCTGGAGCTGGCCGATGGCGTTCCGGGCGGCGGCCTCGTCGCACTCCAGGACGGCCCAGCGCTTCCGGCTGCGGCCGCTCAGGCTGCTGTGTACCGCCAGCTCGGTGACGATGCCGCTGAGCAGGTTGGCCCCGCTGCGGTTGGCCAGGCAGTCCCGCCCGGCCTCGCGCATCGCCTGTTCGCAGATGCGGGCGGAGGTGGTCTTGCCATTGGTGCCGGTGATGAGCAGGATCTCCAGATCTTTGGCCAGCCGGGCGGCCAGGTCGGGACAGACTTTCAGCGCCGCTTTCCCCTGCATGGCCGTGCCGCCCCGATGCAGCAGCCGCGAGGCCAGATGCAGCCCCTTGCAGAGCCCGACGGCCATGGTGGATCGTATTGACATGATGGATTCGGTTCCTTTCCTCCCCGCCCGGGGCGGGGCTTGCTGCCCTGCATTATACTGGATTCTGCCGGGATTGGCAAGAGCCGGGGGGCGGCTCGGAAAGAAAAACCGGGGAGAAACCGTCGCAGCAGTCAGGGGAGAAGCCTTTTCCGGCTCCCGTCTTCCCCTTATGGCCCCCTTCTTTAGAAGGGGGCTGTCCGCCGCAAGGCGGACTGAGGGTAGCCGACAGTGGCAGGAACGTCCGACAAGGCAACTGCTCCCGGCGCCGCACCCGCCCACGATGCCGCCTTCGCCGCAGCACCAAACGTCCCAGTTCCCTTTTGTGTTGCTTTGATGCCTGCCACCGGAACCGTTGGTGAATATGCACAAAGCCTGACAGCTCACGGGCAAAAACAGAGCAGCCCCATTTCTGAGGCTGCTCGACAAACTTGAATATGGAAAAGAGAAGGAACCCTGTCAGAAGCTACAATTTGAGATTCATTACGGCACCCCTTTGCCCAACAATTCCAATAGTGCCGTATATTCCCTGAAATACAGGCCTCGTCTCATTTCGTCCGTTTCTTTATCATCCACATGCCTGGAAAAGATCTTCAGTATTTCCTTAACTGTGGCCCATCTTGGTTCCATGCCGGCTTCTGTTTCGCGTGCGGTCAGATTCAGAGCGGTTTTTCCCGTCACTCTTCCAAGAAAATATCGGTTCACATACTTACAGTTTTCATAAAACTCATCGATTTCAAGAATACAGTCTGAAGGGGAAATGATCAATCCGGTTTCTTCTGCGGTTTCTCTGATTACGCAATCCTTTTCGCTCTCATCCTGCTCCAGCCCCCCGCCCGGAAGCATCCATTGATCGGTTTTTGTCTCGTAGGACATCAGAATCTTCTCGTCCATAATCACGATGGATCGACAGGCGGTTCTCATCAAATCCCATGCGCCGGAATAGTTTTCCCCAATGATTTCAATTCTCTCCATGAACCCTAATCCTTTGATAATACTGTTTCGTCTCTGCAAATCCCGATTTGCCTGAATGTTTCATACATACTCTACCATATCGCTGTGTCCGTTTCAAGGCAAGCAACTCTATGATTGAGTTTGGTGAAATCGACGGAGTTTATTTCAGCAACCAATAAGGTAACTAGAACCACCAAACACAGGGCTTGCAATTTGCGGCAGAATCTGGTATATTATAAAAAACACCCCCATCCCGGCCAGCCAAGGACCGGAGAAAATTCAAAACGGAGGATAATACCCATGACCTTTTATCTGTGCGAGCGCTGCGGCAACCTGATCACCCACTTCTACAAGTCTCCGGCCAACGTGCATTGCTGCGGCGTGGAGATGGTGGAGCTGAAGCCCAACACCACCGACGCCGCCGGTGAGAAGCACGTCCCCGTGATCGCGCAGGACGGCAACACCGTCACCGTCACCGTGGGCTCCGTGGAGCACCCCATGCTGGAGGCCCACTACATCCAGTGGATCGTCCTGGAGACGAAGCAGGGCTGCCAGAAGAAGCAGCTCCAGCCCGGCGAGAAGCCCCAGGCCGTCTTTGCCCTGGTGGAGGGCGACGAAGTCGTGGCCGCTTACGAGTACTGCAACCTCCACGGCCTGTGGAAGGCGGAGTAAGCGCCGCTCCATACAACAGCATCGTCCCGCAGCATCCGAAGTTCCGGGTGCTGCGGGACAGTTTTATATTCGGTTCAGCGCGCTGCGGCCAGCTTCTCCCGCACATAGGCGAGCTGCGCCTCCACGTTGTCCACGCTGGTGCCGCCCAGGCTTTTCCTGCGGGCCACGCAGTTGCCCAGGTCCACCGCCTCATACACCCCCGCATCGATCTCCGGGCAAAAGCTTTGATAGACCTCCAGCGGCAGGGTCTCCAGCACGCAGCCCCGGCGGGTACACTCCGCCACCAGCTGCCCGGAGATGTGATAGGCGCTGCGGAAGGGGAGACCCTTGCCCACCAGATAGTCGGCCAGGTCCGTGGCGTTGATGAAGCCCTCTTGGGCCGCGGCCAGCATCCGGTCGGCCCGGACGCGCAGCCCCGCCAGCATGGGGGTCATCACGCCGAGACAGGCCCGCACCGTGTCGCAGGCGTCGAAGACCGCCTCCTTGTCCTCCTGCAGGTCCTTGTTGTAGGCCAGAGGCAGGCCCTTGAGCACGGTCAGCATGGCCATCAGATCCCCGTAGACCCGGCCGGTCTTGCCCCGGCACAGCTCGGCCATGTCCGGGTTTTTCTTTTGCGGCATGATGGACGAGCCGGTGGTGTAGTCCTCGGACAGCTCCACGAAGCGGAACTCCCAGCTGCTCCAGAGGATCAGTTCCTCGCTGAGACGGCTCAGGTGGGCCATCACCAGACTGAGGGCGGCCAGCAGCTCCACGCAGAAGTCCCGGTCGCTGACGCCGTCCAGACTGTTCAGGGCCACGTCGGCAAAGCCCAGGGCGGCGGCCTCCATGCGCCGGTCCGTGTCAAAGGTGGTGCCCGCCAGGGCGCAGCAGCCGATGGGGCTGACGTTGATGCGCTTCCGGCAGTCGGCCAGACGGTCCAAGTCCCGCAGCAGCATCATGGCGTAGGCCAGCAGATGGTGGCCGAAGGTGACGGGCTGGGCCCGCTGGAGGTGGGTGTAGCCCGGCAGAATCACGGCCTTGTGGGCCTCCGCCAGCGTGCAGAGGACTCCCAGCAGCTCCCGCAGCAGCCCGGCGAGCTCGTCCGTCTCCCGGCGCAGATACATCCGCAGATCCAGCGCCACCTGGTCGTTCCGGGAGCGGGCGGTGTGCAGCTTTTTCCCCAGGTCCCCCAGGCGCTCGGTCAGCACCTGCTCCACAAACATGTGGATGTCCTCCGCCGTGGGGTCCACGGCCAGCGCCCCGGACTCCAGATCCCGCACAATGCCCTCCAGCCCCGTGACCAGCCCTTCCGCTTCCGCCGGGGCCAGAATCCCCTGCGCCCCCAGCATCTGCGCATGGGCCATGCTGCCCCGGATGTCCTCCCGGAACATCCGCGCATCGAAGCGGATGGAGGAGTTGAAGTCGTCCGCCGCCTGCGCGGTCTGCCCGCTGCTGCGCCCGGCCCATAATTTTGCCATATGGCACCTCCCGAAAACCGGCCAGGCCGGTTTGAATGTTTTTGCCAATTATAGAGGCCAGCGGGGAGAATGTCAAGCGCGGGCGCGGCTCAGCCGCAGGCCCCCAGCGGCACCGGCGCGTCCAGATGCGGGGCTGCACAGTAGAGCTGCCCGCCCGCCGGAAAGACGCTGAGACCCAGGCTGTCCGCGCCAAAGAAGGTCTTTACCGTGCCGCCCAGGGGCACGTCCCGCTCGACTTCCAGAGAGCCGTCGGAGCGAACGGCGCAGACGCGCCAGGAGAGGGACACGTCCCGGAACGCGTCCGCCGGGCCAAGCTTCACCACCAGAGTCCCGAAGCGCTGCGGGCCATACACATACCAGAGGTAATCCAGGGCCTCCCCGCTGCTGCGCACGTCTCCGGCGGAAAGCTTGCGCGGTGCGGCGCTGTCGGAAAAATCATAAACTTCAAAGCCCCCAGGCTGATCAGACGGTCCGGTATAGCGAGCATAGATCCCGTCTCCCAGAGGGACCAGGGTACAGAATTGTCCCAGAGGATTGCCGTAGCTGACGCCGAGCCTGCCGCTTAGATTGTCCGCCCGGAGTTCGTTTTCATAAAAGCGGATGTCAAGACCGTCAAATTCCGCGAACAGGAACCGCGTCTCCTGGTGCAGTACTGGACTGAGAACCCTCTGCGTCACGCTGACACATGCCACGGCGCGGTCTGCTTCCCAGAGGATCTCGGTATAGGCCCCGCCGGGATAGTCCTCCGCAGGGAGCAGCGCAGCCTCGGCAGCCCCGCTGACCGGGTTCGCGGCCATAGCCAGAAAGCTGGCAGACTGCTGACCGGATCGCCGTTCCCAGCAACTTCCCAGCAGACGGTAGACACTCCCGGCCTTGGAGACGGAGACCAGGCTCAGATACGTCCCGTCCTGGGGCATCCAGTCCACGGCGGGGTTCGTCTCCGCCACGTTCAGCGTTTCTGCGGGTCGGATGCTGCCGGTGAAGCGCAGCGCGGTGTCAAAGGTGTAGACCACGGGGTTTTCCCGGCCCGTTTCCGTCTCCGCTGCAACCGTCACGGCCAGCCAGTCCGCGCCGTAGAACAGCTTCAAAATGTCCCCGTACAGGGCGGTTTTCACTTTGACTGCCCCGCTGGCGCCGTCCAGCACCGTGACGGCGCAGTACTGTACTCGGCTGGGCGCACCCAGAATGGCAATTTCCGCGTCCCCCCAGGGCAGAGCCTCCCCCTGCCGGGTCAGAGAGGGGTAATAGCCGGAGGGGTCAGAAAGCCGCGACCAGCCGCAGGCGCAGACGCCGTCCCGGGTGACGAAGCAGAGGTCGCCGCCCCGCAGGAAACAGGCGGTGAGACTGCCGCGCTGGCGGTAGACCTCCCGCAGCACTGGCACTTCGGGGGTGCTGATGTCGTAGAGACAGACCCGGACCGACGGCTCGTCCGCTGACTCGGCGACGCCGCCCAGGTCTTCGGACAGCAAAAACAAGGTGTTCTCCCAGGAAAAGACAGCGGAGGCTGACAGCGGCAGAGCGGACACGCGCTGCGTCTCCGTTCCGTCCAGGCGGGAGATCACGACTTCTTCCATCCCCAGGTGATAGGCGTAGCGCCCGTCCGCGCTGAGTGCCACGCCCGTGTTCTCCGTCAGAGCAGCCTCTTCTGCGGATTCCTGACAGGCGGCGGGAACCTCGTTTCCGCCGGAACCATCTGACATTCTGCTGTCATGTACTTCGCGCTCGCCGAGAAAGTCCAGAAGCTCCGGCAGGGTCTGATAGCGGTCAGACGTGCGCATGGTCAACGGCGCGGCCGACTCCGGCGTCTCCAGAGCAGGGGCCGCAGTTTCCGCAGCCGGGTCCACGGAACCCTTCGGCGGCAACAACCGGGGCAGACCCAGGACCGCCAGCAGCCCGATGCAGGCCGCCAGCGCCCCCAGCTTCCAGCGGACCCGGACCGGCTTTCGCGCCGCGCCGGGGGCGGCTTCGTCGATGTAGCGCGGGGAGATGTCCCCCAGCGCGTGGATGATCCGTTCTTCTTTCACAGCACAAGGCCCTCCTTTTCCAAAAACGCTTTCAAAGCTTTGCGGGTACGCAGCAGGGACATTTTCACCTTGCTTTCGCTCACGCCATACTGGGCGGCAATCTCGGTCACGGAGCGCAGATACCAGTAGCGCTGGAGGAAAAACTTCCTCGTCTCGCTCCGTAGCCCGGCCAGAAAGCGGTCCAGGGCGCGGCTCAGCTCCCGGTCCTCCACGGTCTGCTCCACGTCCCCGGGGGCGGGGACGCAGTCCCGCAGTTCCTCCAGCGCCGCTGCTGCCGCCTCGCCGCCCCGCTTCTGCGCCGTCATGGCCTTGAGGCGGTTCAGGGACAGATTCCGGGTGATGCGGCCCAGAAAGGCACCCAACCGTTCTGGGCGCTGCGGCGGCATGGCGTTCCAGGCTTGCAGCCAGGTGTCGTTGACGCACTCTTCACTGTCCTCCGGCGTGCGCAGAATGCCGTAGGCCACTGCCTGACAGTACGCGCCGTACTTCTGCGCTGTCTCCCGGACGGCGTGTTCGGAGCGCGTCCAATACAATTCGATAATCTCCCTGTCGTCCATGTATGTCTCCTTCTCGTGTGTTTCGGGCCCTCAATGGAAAAGACAACAAATCCTGACATTGCGTCACATCTTTTTTGAAACAAAGAAAAAAGACGAGGACGCCGCCCGCATCGGACGGCGTCCTCGTGTGAAAAGTTACGCCGCGGCCAGCATATCCCGGATACTGATGCCGTAGCCCCTGGTCGGGTCGCCGATCAGGACGTGGGTCACCGCGCCCACCAGCTTGCCGTTTTGCAAAATCGGGCTGCCGCTCATGCCCTGGACGATGCCGCCGGTGGCCTCCAGCAGGGCCGGGTCCGTGATGGTCAGCATCAGGAAGCGGTGGTCCTCCGGGCTGCGGTAGATGCGGCTGATCTCCACGCTGTAGGCGCAGACCTCATCCCCGTCCACGCAGCAGAGAATGCTGGCCGGACCCAGGGCCGTCTCCTCCTCCGCCGCCACGGGGACGGGCTGGGCCTGCTCCGTCCAGTCCGCCGTGCCGAAGATGCCGCTGGGCGTGTTTTTTTGCAGCTCGCCCAAGGCTTCTTCCTGATCGAACTCCCCGCACAGCTCTCCGGGCTTCCCGTTGGTGCCCGGGATCACGTCCACCACCCTGGCCTGGGTGATGACGCCCTGGCCGAAGGGCAGCAGGGCCCCGCTTTCCAGGTCGTTGACCCCGTGGCCCAGGGCCCCGAAGGTGCCGCTGACGGGATCATAAAAGGTGACGGTCCCGATGCCGGAGACCCCGTCCCGCAGCCAGAGACCCAGCTGCCAGGCCCCGGACAGGGCCTGGGCGGGCGTCACAGTCAGATGCACTTCCTGCCCGTCCCGCGCCACCGTCAGGTCCACCGGCGCGCCGCTGAGCGTCGAAAGCGCCGTCAGAAAAGCCGCCGCGCTGTCCGTTCGTTTGCCGTCCACCGCCGTCACCACGTCGCCCAAGCGCAGTCCGGCGGCCTCCGCGGGGCGCAGCGTGCCCTCCGCCGTCTCCACGTCGGCCAGGCCCGCCACCATGACGCCCTCCGTCTGCAGGCGGATGCCCACGGCGGAGCCCATGGGCACCAGTTCCTCCGCTTCCAGCGCCAGCGCCGGAACGCCCGGGGACAGCAGCAGCCACGCCAGCGCCAGCGCGACCGCTTTCCGTTTGTTCATGTTCCGCACTCCCCCTTGTCGCTCTTTGCTTTGTGAAACAATGCAGTTTCACCTGTTCAGTTTTTCACCCGCCGGAGGAAAAACACGATGTAAATCTTATCAGCGGCGGCATTTTTTCATTTGAAAAAACATATCATGAGCCGAAACGCCGCCCGCTTCGGGCGGCAAACAGTCAGGAGGGGATACGCGATGAAGCTCCTATACCCCGGCGCGGTGGGGCCCCAGGTGCAGCTGCTGCAGCTGGCCCTGCTCCGCGCCGGATACCCGCCGGGGGCGCTAGACGGCGTCTTCGGTGTGAAGACCTTGAACGCGCTGCGGCGCTTTCAGCGCAGCCAGGGTCTGACGCCCGACGGCGTGGCCGGACCGGCCACCCACGCGGCGCTGCGGCCCTGGTACACCGGCTATGTCCGCCATACCCTGCGCCCCGGCGAGACCTTCTACCGGCTGGCGCTGCGCTACGGCAGCACCGTGGGGGCCATCGAACTGGCTAACCCCGGTCTGGACCCTCTGGACCTGCGCCCCGGCGGGGTGGTGACGGTGCCCCTCAGCTTTGCCGTGGTGCCGCTGGAGATCGACTGGTGCAGCCCCCTGCTGGCTTTCTGCTGCGAGGGGCTGCGGGCGCGCTATCCCGCCCTGCGCCTGGGCGGGATCGGCGCGGGGGTGCTGGGCAGTCCCCTGTGGCGGCTGACGCTGGGGGAGGGGGAGGGCCGGGCGCTGGTCAACGCCTGCCACCACGCCAACGAGTGGATCACCACGCCGCTGCTGCTGGCCTTTGCGGAGGAACTGGCCCAGGCCATGGCCTGGGGGGAGCGCATCGGCGGGGTGGACGCCCGGGCGCTGATGGAGGGCAGAACTCTGGCGATCCTGCCCTGCGTGAACCCCGACGGCATGGACCTGGTCACCGGGGACCTGACGGGCACGGCGGCCTACGCCCGGGCCGGGGCAATCGCGGCGTCCTACCCGGAATTTCCCTTCCCGGCGGGCTGGAAGGCCAACATCGAGGGCGTGGACCTGAACCTCCAGTACCCGGCGGGCTGGGAGGAGGCCCGGCGCATCAAGTTCGCCCAGGGCTTTGTCTCCCCCGCGCCCCGGGACTATGTGGGGGAAGCCCCCCTCAGCGCCCCGGAGAGCCGGGCGGTCTACAACTTCACCCGCAGCTTCGACCCGGCCCTCACCGTCAGCCTCCACACCCAGGGGGAGGTGATCTACTGGAAGTATCAGGACCTGGAGCCCCCCGGGGCAAGGGAGATCGCCCTGCGCATGGCCCGGGCCAGCGGCTACGCGGTGGAGGACGTGCCCTACGCCTCCGGCTTCGCCGGATACAAGGACTGGTTCGTGCTGGCCTATCTCCGCCCCGGCTTCACGGTAGAGCTGGGCCGGGGCGAGAACCCCCTGCCCATCTCCGAGGCCCAGAGCATCTACCCGGATCTGCGGGCCATGCTGCTGGAAGCGCTGCTGGCGGTGGAACAGGGATAGTCCGGCCTCCGGCCAATCCGCAGCCCTCCCTTGTAGGGCGCTCCGACCCCGGCGCGCCGCGCAGCAATACCCCGTTTTCCAACAAACCCCCGGCGAATTCGCACACGTCCGGTAGGGAACGCCGGGAACGGCGTTCCCTACCGGGTGTGTGTGGATTTGCCGTAGGTGGAATCAAATCGTTCCCGTGTGCTGCGGGGGCCCAGTCACGGGCTGGACGTCGGCCCCTGCAGTTGCACCCAAAACCCTATACGATGTACTGCTCCAAAATCCGCTCCGCGCAGCGCAGCCCGTCCACGGCGGCGGAGGTGATGCCTCCGGCGTAGCCGGCCCCCTCCCCGCAGGGATAGAGTCCGGGGACGGCGGGGGACTGGAGCCTGTCGTCCCGCAGGATGCGGACGGGGGAGGAGGAGCGGGTCTCCGGGGCGGTGAGCACCGCGTCGGGGGCGTCGAAGCCCCGGAGCTTTTGCCCCAGCAGGGGGAGGGCCTGGGCCAGCGCGTCCGTCAGCAGCGGCGGCAGCGCGTCCCGCAGGTCCGTCCAGCGCACGCCGGGGCGATAGCTGGGCGACACTGCGCCGCCTTGGACCGCATCGGGCGCGGCGCCCAGAAAGTCCCCCACGGTCTGCGCCGGGGCGTGATAGTTCCCCCCGCCGCAGCGGAAGCACTGCCGTTCGATGGCGCGCTGCCACTCCATCCCGGCCAGGACGCCCCCGGCCTCGGGGAAGTCCGCCGGGCGGATGGAGACCAGCAGGGCGGCGTTGGCGTTCTCCCCGGCCCGCCCGGAATAGCTCATGCCGTTGGTGACCACCCCGCCCCGTTCGCTGGAGGAGGCCACCACATAGCCGCCGGGGCACATGCAGAAGGTGAAGACCCCCCGCCCGTCCGGGAGACGGACGCTGAGCTTGTAGTCCGCCGGGGGCAGGTTGCGGGCAAAGGGGCCGTACTGGGCGGCGTTGATGTCCGCCTGGCGGTGCTCGATGCGCACGCCCATGGCGAAGGCTTTGCGCTCCATGGGCAGTCCCCGATCCCGGAGCAGCTCAAAGGTGTCCCGGGCGGAGTGGCCGGGGGCCAGGAGCAGATCGCGGCAGGGGAGGGTGACCGGCCCCTCCGGCGTCTCCGCCCGGACGGCACACACGCGCCCGGCCGCGTCCGTGTCGAAGCCGATGAAGCGGCTTTGGAAGCGGATCTCCCCGCCCAGGGAGCGGATGTGCTCCCGCAGGTTCCGCACCACCCGGCGCAGCACGTCGGTGCCCACATGGGGCTTGGCGTCATATTCGATCTGTTCCGGCGCGCCGAAGCGGCGGAGCTGAGAAAGGACGAAGGGGATGCGCCCGTCGTGGGTGCCGGTGCTCAGCTTTCCGTCGGAAAAGGCCCCCGCACCGCCCTCGCCAAATTGCACGTTGGCCTCCGGGGAGAGTTCGCCCCCTTCCCAAAAGCGCTGCACGGCTGCGCTGCGCTGTTCCACCGGCGCGCCCCGCTCCAGCACCACCGGGCGCAGCCCCGCCTCGGCCAGCAGCAGCGCGGCGAAGATCCCGGCGGGACCGAAGCCCACCACCACCGGGCGCGTATCGCTCCGGGCCTTCGGGATTGCATACTGCGGCGGCGTCCAGGCGGAAAAGCCCCGGGCCAGGACTTTGGCCTCCTGTTCACAGGCGCAGGCCAGGGCGTACTGCCAGTGGATGTCCCGCTTGCGGCGGGCGTCCAGGGACTTGCGGACGATGCGGATCTCCCCCAGCGCGGAGACAGGGACCCCCAGGGCCCGGGCCGCCAGGGGGCGCAGCCGGGACTCCGGCTCCCCCGGCGCCAGACGGACAGACGGCAGCAGGATCATCGCAGTTCACCCGCCAGCAGCCCGCTGGCCCAGGCCCATTGCAGATTGAAGCCCCCGCAGTCCCCGTCGATGTCCAGCACCTCGCCGCAGGCGTAGAGCCCGGGCACCAGGCGGCTTTGCAGGGTCTCCGGGTCGAAGTCCGCTGTGGCAATGCCCCCGGCGGTCACCTGGGCCGCGTCGAAGCCGCCCACGCCGCTGACCGGGAAGCGGAAGTCCTTGAGCCGCCGGGCCAGGACGGCCAGCGTTTTGTCGTCCAGCGCGGAAGCGGGCGCGCCGCCGGAGACGCCCGCGGCCTTGCACAGCATCAGCCCCAGCCGATTCTGCACCGCCCCCACCAGCAGTTCGTTGGCCGGACGGGAAGCGAAAGCCTCCCGCCGCCGGCGGAGATCGCCCAGCAGCGTCTGCTCCGTCTCCTCCGGGAACAGGTCCAGACTGACGCTGAGCCCCGCCCCCCCGGCGGAGACGCTGCGGGACAGGGAGAAGATGGCGGTGCCGGACACTCCGGTGTCGGTGAACAGCACGTCCCCGGTCTCCGCGCCCAGGGGCGTCTCCCCCCGGAGGACGCTGGCCCGGGCCACGACGCGAATCCCTTTCAGGGCCTTCGGATAGTCGGAGGCGCAGCGCAGGGCGACCAGGGCCGGATAGAGCTTTGTGCGCCGGTGGCCCAGACCCTCCAGCAGGGTGTAGCCGTCGGTCACGCCCCCCAGTTTGCCCCCGGCGCAGCCGCCGCAGGCCACAATGAGTTTTTTTGCGGAAAAGCGCCCGGTTTCACAGTCGATCACAAAGCCGTCCCCGCTGCGGCGCAGGCCCCGGACCGGGCAGCCGGTGCGCACGGTGACGCCCCGCTGCTCCAGGGCGATGCGCAGCACGTCCAGCACGCTGGCGGCGTGGTCGCTGCGGGGGTAAACCCGCCCGCCGTACTCCTCCGCCGTGCGCAGCCCCAGTTCGTGAAAAAAGCGCAGCACCGCCGCCGGAGGATAGGCCGCCAGCGCCGGGCGGATGAAGGCCGGGTCCGCGCCGTGGTAGTGCTCCTGCCCGGCGGCGGTGTTGCTCAGGTTGCAGCGCCCGTTGCCGGTGGCCAGCAGCTTGCGCCCCAGCCGGGCCTGGCGCTCCAGCAGCGTCACGGGGCCATGCGCGGCCGCCCCCAGGGCCGCCGCCATGCCGGAGGCCCCGCCGCCGAGAATGAAAATTTCGCTCATATCCCGCTCCATTCCCTTCCATGTTGCAAAAACCATGCAATTGCAGATTAAAAAAGAACTGTCCGATACGCAAATGATAATCCAGGCGGAGAAAAATTACAAGGCCGGTTTTGGGATCGCGTGTTGACGATGCGCCCGGCGCTGTGATACAATGATTGCCCGGCTGAACGCGCAAACAGCCGCAGGCGGCGGCGTCCGGGGAGGGACGGCTTGCCGCTCCGTGAAGACAGAAAAGAGGAACCGATATGCAAAGCTTGCAATTTGACCCGGACAACACCCTGGCAGGCGGCCTCTACGGCATGACGCCCAAGGAGGCGGTCTCGCTGGCCCTGGGGCTGTGCGAAGCGGTGGAACAGGCCGTCGGAGCCGACGGCTTCCACGGCGGGGTCTGGCCGGGCAACATCACGGCGGCCAACGGCCAGGTGGCGCTGGGCGCGCCGGGCACCAAGGGCATCACCCAGATGAGCCCGGACGAGATGGAGTTCATCTCCCCGGAGCAGTTCTGGAGCGGGAAGAACTCCCCCACGGCGGACGTGTACGCCATCGGCCTGATGCTCTACACCGCCCTGAACGGCGGCACCATGCCCTGGTTCTCCCGGCAGGGGGAGCACACGCCGGAGGAGCGGGCCGAGGCCCTGCAAAACCGGATGAAGGGCAAGGCCCTGCCCTATCCCAGCGGCGGCGGACGCGCCCTGGGGGACGTGACGCTGAAAGCCCTGGCCTTCCGGGAGGAGGCCCGCTACGCCACGCCGGGCCAGTTGAAAGCGGCGCTGCTGAACCTGCCCGAGAGTTCCAGCCTGGCCGCCACGGTCCAGCCCCTCCCGGTGCGGACCGGAACCGCGCCCAACTACAGCGTGGACAAACGCTTTGAAGAGACGGCGGCGGAAAAGCCCCGGCACGAGAAAAAGCCCCCGAAAGAGAAGGGCCAGGTGGACGAGAACATGGACGCCGCCGCCTTCCGCAGCGGGGAAAAGCAGCCCAACCGGCTGCTGCGCGTCCTGGTGCCGGTGCTGCTGGTGGCCGTGATCGCGGCGGCGCTGATTTTGCTGCTGCGCGGCTGCAGCGACGGCGGCGGCTTCTCCGTGGAGACGGAGCAGCCCTCCGGCATGATCTACGAGCCGAAGCCGGAACCCGATCCCATGAACAGCGACCCGGTCCCCACCGAGAGCGACGCGCCTACGGAGGACCCGGAGGAGACCCAGCCCGCCGGGACCGAGGAGACGGATGCGCCCGAGGAGTCCCCGGAGCAGCCGCCCGAGGAGACCCCGAAGTCGACCCCGGAACCCACGCCGGAGCCGACGCCTACGCCTACGCCGACCCCGACGCCGGTGCCGACGCCCGCGCCGACGCCCGCGCCGACGCCGCAGCCCACCCCGCAGCCGACGCCCGCGCCCACCCCGCAGCCGACCCCGGAGCCGACGCCCGTACCCACGCCGGAACCCACACCGCAGCCCACACCGGAACCCGCGCAGAACGAGACCCCGGAGCGCTATGAGCTGGTCTTTGCCAACGTCTCCTGGGCCCAGGCCAAGGCCCTGGCCGAGCAGCGGGGCGGCCACCTGGGGGCCGTGCGCAGCGCCGAGGACCTGGACGAGGTCATCGCCATGGCGGAGCGGGCCGGAGCCCAGTTCGTGTGGCTGGGGGCCTTCCGGGGCGAAAACGGCAACTGGTACTACGTCAACGGCGAGCCCATGAGCTACGCCCGCTGGGACACCGGCGAACCCTCCGCCATGGACGCGGACGGGACGCGGGAGGACTACCTGCTGCTCTGGTACCGCCCGGCGGTGGGCTACTGGTCCTACAACGACACCCGCAACGACCCGGTGACCCGTCTGCCCGCCACCTACTGGGGCAAGATCACCTATCTGGTGGAGTACGATTGATCCCGCAAAAAAACAGACCGGAGGCTGACCGAAGATGGGTCAGCCTCCGTTTTTGCGGTTGCAGCCAAATCATTCCTCTTCCACCACGGGGGAGTCGGCGTTCCGGCGGACGCTGTCGATGCCGTTCAGGCAGCTGTCCAGCCGCTTGTAGCCCTCGCTGGCGGCGGCGATGACCTCCCCGTTCCGGGCCGTCAGGCGGAAGCGGAACTCCCCCGCTTTGTCCTTGTAGACCTGGAACTTGGGGTTTTTCGCCGTCTCATAGCCCTCCGTGGTCTGATTCTCCAGGGCGGCGATGGGCGCGTTTCTGCGGATGCTGTCGATCCCGTTCAGGCAGGCGTTCTTCGTGGTGTAGACCTCGGAGACGGCGATGATCTCGCCGTTGCCGGCCTTGAGGTTGAACTTGACGCCGGTTTTCACCTGGCGGACTGCGTATTTACCCATGACGTGCGTGCCTCCTTTGGAATGTCGAAGGATGGGGATTCCTGCAAGCTCAGTATAGCATCCCCCCGGGCCGAATGCAAGCCGAACGGCGCCCTTTTCCGCCGATTTCGCCCGATTGACAGGATCTGGAAGGGGCGCTATAATCAGGGCGATCCAAGACAAAAGGGAGGGCGCATTCATGCCGAATATCTATACCTCCGCCGAGCAGCTCATCGGCGGGACGCCGCTGCTGGAGCTGCGGCGGATCGCAAAGGCTGAGGGCCTGGGCAGCACCCGTCTGCTGGCGAAGCTGGAGGCCTTCAACCCCGGCGGCAGCGTGAAGGACCGGGTGGCCCGGGCCATGCTGGACCAGGCCGAGGCCGGCGGAAAGCTGGGCCCGGGCAGCGTCATCATCGAGCCCACCAGCGGCAACACCGGCATCGGCCTGGCCGCCGTGGCCGCCGCCCGGGGCTACCGGGTCATCATCGTCATGCCGGACAGCATGAGCCGGGAGCGCCGTCTGCTGCTGCGGGCCTTCGGCGCGGAGCTGGTGCTGACGGAGGGGGCACGCGGCATTTCCGGCTCCATCGAAAAGGCGGAGGAGCTGGCCGCGCAGATCCCCGGCAGCTTCATCCCCGGCCAGTTCACCAACCCGGCCAACCCGGAAGCCCACTTCCGAAGCACCGGCCCGGAGATCTGGCGGGACACGGACGGCCAGGTGGATCTCTTCGTGGCCGGGGTGGGCACCGGCGGCACCCTCAGCGGCGTGGGCGCGTATCTCAAGTCCCAAAACCCGGCGCTGCGCGTGGTGGCCGTGGAGCCGCGGGACTCCGCCGTGCTCTCCGGCGGGCGGCCCGGCCCCCACGGGCTCCAGGGCATCGGGGCGGGCTTTGTCCCGGCGGTGCTGGATACGGGCCTGATCGACGAGGTGATCCCGGTCCGCACCGAGGACGCCTACGCCATGGGCCGCCGCCTGGGCCGGGAGGAAGGGGTGCTGGCGGGCATCTCCTCCGGGGCGGCCCTCTGGGCGGCGCTGGAGCTGGCCAGGCGGAAGGAGAACGCGGGCAAGACTCTGGTGGCCCTGCTGCCCGACGGCGGCGACCGCTACCTCTCCACGCCCATGTTTGAGGAATGACATCAAAATGGCACAAATGCGCCGCCGGCCCCGAAGCGAACCGGGGTCGGCGGCGCGGTATATTTTATGCCTGCTTCCAGGCGTCGAACGCCTGCCAGAAGTCCAGCAGCGCGGCCTGATAGGCCGCCGGGTCTTTGGGGTAGCTCAGGGCGTGGCCCGCGCCCTCCACCAGCAGCAGCCGTTTCGGCCCGGCGCAGGCCTCGAAGCTGCGCTTCGTCATCTCCGGGGGCACGAAGTGGTCGGAAAGCCCGTGGATGAACAGGGCCGGGCGCTCCCAGCGGGCCAGGGCCTCCGGGGTGCTGTCCGCGTCGGGGGGCAGACCCAGTCGCGCCTCGGCCAGCCGTTCCACCGCCCCGCGCAGCAGGGCGTAGGGCAGGGGCTGCGCGCCGGTCCAGACGCTCTCCCAGATGTCGGGCGCGGAGGTGAAACCGCAGTCGGCCATGACGCCGTGAACCCGCTCCGGCAGGGGCAGCCCGGCGGCCAGCATCACGGTGGTGGCCCCCATGGAGACCCCCGCCAGGTACACGGGCAGCCCCGCGCCCAGTCCCCGGACTTCCAATTCCGCCAGCCAGTCCAGCAGGTCGTAGCGCTCCAGCAGCCCGTAGCCGATGCTCTCCCCGCCGCTTTCCCCGTGGGCCCGCTGCTCCACCAGCAGCAGACTGCAACCCTGCTCCAGAAAGAAGGGGGCGCTCAGGCTGAAATCCCGGTTCCAGGCGCTGTGCCAGCCGTGGAAGCCCAGCACCACCCGCCGGGGCTGCGCCGCCGGGAGCCAGTGCCCCACCAGACGCACGCCGTCCCGGGCGCGGATCTCCAGGCGCAGCGTCTCCCGCGCCCGCAGGGCCTCGGCAGCCGCGTCGGCCTCCTGCCGCAGCGGGGCGGGGAGGGAGGCAAAGCTGCGCGCCACATCCGCCGGGCTGGGGCGGTCCATGGCGGAGGCCACCAGACGCTCCGCCGCCAGGTCCCGCAGCCGCAGCAGCCCGGCGGCCGCCCCGGCCAGGGCGGAGGCAAGGCCCAGCAGGTGCAGCGCGGTCTGCGCAGCGCGGCGGAGTGTTCGCTTTTCATATCGTTTCATCTGTCGTCGTCCTTTCCCCGCCCCCTTCCGGCGAAGGGGGGCGGGCTTGATTGCCGCTATGGTATCACAGTTTTGGGGAAAATGCCATGAAAATCTTGCTTAGCCTTTCTCCCTTGTGACCCGCCGCAGCCGCCAGAGGGAGAGGGAGACGTTGAAGATCTCGCTGAAAAACAGCACCGTCACATAGCCCCGCAGCCCAAAGCGGGGCAGCAGCGTCACAATCAGGATTACCCCGATGGCCGCCTCCGCTACGTTGAAGCCCATGCTCCAGAGCATCTGCCCCAGGCCCTTGAGACAGCCGTCGATGACGATGTCGCAGTAGAGGAAGGGCACCATCAGGGCGAAGAGGCGGATGTAAGAGCCCACCTCCGCCCGGCGGTAGATGAGCCAGCCCAGCGGCTCGGCGAACAGGAAGAGGAAGAGGGCGCACAAAAGCGAGAAGCCCAAAGCGTAGGCCAGCAGCCGCCGCACGCTGCGGTCGATGCGCGCCCGGTCCCGGCGCACCTGGGCCGCCGTCAGAAACGGCACGGTCAGCTCCGCCACCGCCCCCAGCAGACAGGAGGGGAAGGAGATCACCGGCAGCACCATGCCAGTGATGGTGCCGTAACCGGCCAGAGCGGAGTCGGCGCTGAGGCCGGAGGAGCGGAGCTTCTGGGGCACCAGCAGGTTTTCCAGGGTGGTCAGCCCCGTGCGGGCGTAGGCGGAGAGGGCCAGGGGAAAGGCCAGGCGCAGCATCCGCCCGGTGAGGGCCCCGCCCCCCGGCACCGGCTCGCCCTGCCCCCGCAGGATGCGCCCCCGCCGCCGCAGCAGCAGGAACAGCCCGGCGGAGAGCAGCAGGGAAAAGGCGTCGGCCAGGATGTTTCCCCCGGCGATGGCGGCGCAGCAGGCCTCCAGATCCCCTTCCGGGCTGCGGGAGAGCAGCACGGCCACGGCGGCGATGGCGGCCAGTTGCTCGGCCACCTGCACGGCGGCGCTGACCCCCGCCCGCCCGCTGGCCACAAAACTGCCGTTCAGGACGCAGCTCAGGGAGATCATGGGCAGGGTGTAGCTCAGAAGCTTCAGACTCTGTACGGTTCGGGCGTCCCGCACCCAGAGGAAGCCGATGGGCTCCGCGCCCAGCCGCAGCACCAGAAAGGCCGCCAGCCCGAAGAAGGCCGCGTAGCCCAGACAGCGCTGCACCGCCCGCTCCGCGCCCCCGGAGCGCCCGGCCCCCAGTTCCTCGCTGACCAGCCGGGTGGTGGTGAAGCGGATGCCGCTGATGGCCAGGGTGGAGGTGAAGACGTTGACGCTGGCCACCAGTTGCCAGAGTCCCAGCCCCGCCGCGCCGATGCGCCCCGCCAGCCAGATCTGCCAGACCATGCCCACACAGCGCATCACCACCGCCGCCGCCGACAGCACCGCCGTGTCCCGCGCCAGCTTTCCCCGCAAGCCCATACAAACCGCCTCCCCAATCAGACTCGTACAAGGGTATGACGGGGAGGCGGTCAGATATTTCTCAATTGCAACTGTTCAGCAGCCCCCGTTGCCTCGCAGAGTTTCGCGCCCGCAGGCGCGAAATAGAGTTCCAATCATTTTTGCCGAAAACCGCGTTTTCGGCAAAAATACCGCTCGCGCAGCGCTACCCCCTCTATTCAGAACCCAGCGGAGCGGTTCTGAATAGATACTCTCAATTGATGGTCCCGGCGGCGTCCTGGAACAGGCTTTCCACCTGTGCCCGCAGGGCGGCGTGTTCCGCTTGGCTGAGTTCCGGGTCCCGTTCCAGCAGGGCAGCGGCGGCGTCCTGGGCGCTCTGGAGCACTCGCATGTCCGCCCCCAGGTCGGCGATGCGCATCTCCGGGAGGCCGTGCTGCCGGGCGCCGAAGAAGTCGCCGGGGCCACGCAGCCGCAGGTCCTCCTCGCTGATGCGAAAGCCGTCGCCGGTCTTGCACAGGGCCTCCAGCCGCGCCCGGGCCTCCGGGCTGCGGGCGGCGTTCATCAGGATGCACCAGCTCTTGTGTTGTCCGCGCCCCACCCGGCCCCGGAGCTGGTGCAGCTGGCTGAGGCCGAAGCGCTCGGCGGACTCCACGATCATCAGCGCGGCGTTGGGCACGTCCACCCCCACCTCGATCACCGTGGTGCTGACCAGGATGTCCAGTTCCCCGGCGGCCATGGCGGACATGACGGCCTCCTTCTCGCGTGGCCGCATCCGTCCGTGGACGCAGCCCACGCGAAGAGTTGGGAAGCGGCGTTGCAGCGCGTCGGCGTGCTCCTGGGCGCTTTTGAGTTTCGGCCCGAAGGGGGCGTCCGGCTCGTCCTCCACCTTGGGGCAGACCACGAAGACCTGACGGCCCTGGCCCACCAGCTTTTCGATGAAGCCGTTCAGCCGCTCCCGGTAGCGCTCGTCCACCGCGAAGGTATCCACCTTCTGCCGCCCCGGGGGCAGCTCGTCCAAAACGCTCACGTCCAGATCTCCGTAGATCATCAGCGCCAGGGTCCGGGGGATGGGCGTGGCGGACATGACCAGCACGTGGGGCGTCTCCCCCTGGGCCTTGGCGGACAGGGCTCCCCGCTGGCGGACGCCGAAGCGGTGCTGCTCGTCGGTGATGACCAGGGCCAGTCTGGAAAAGGCCACGTCCCCGGTCAGCAGGGCGTGGGTGCCCACCACCAGGTCCACGTCCCCGGCGGCCAGGGCCTCCTTCACCGCCCGCTTCTCTGCGGCTTTCATTCCCCCGGTGAGCTTCTCCACCCGGAGGCCCTGGGGGGCGAGAAAGCCCCGGAGCGTGACCAGATGCTGCTCGGCCAGGATCTCCGTGGGGGCCATGAAGGCGGCCTGGAATCCGGCCTTGCACACCGCCCAGGCGCAGGCCGCCGCCACGGCGGTCTTGCCGCTGCCCACGTCCCCCTGTACCAGGCGGCTCATGGGCCGGTCCGAGGCCATGTCAAGCAGCGCCTGGTCCACCGCCCGGCGCTGGGCCCCGGTGGGGGAGAAGGGGAGGGCTTCATAAAACCCGGCGATGTCCGGCCCCTGAATGGGGATGCCCGGCTCCCCCTGCCGCCCGGCCCGCAGCCGCCCCAGGGCGCAGGCCAGGGTGAAGAGTTCTTCAAACACCAGCCGCCGCCGGGCCAGCTCCAGCGCGCCGAAGTCCGCCGGAAAGTGGATGTTCTCATAGGCGAAGCGGGCCTGGCAGAGTTCCTGCTCCGTGCGCACGGACTCCGGCAGGGCGTCGGGCAGGGCGTCCCCGGCCTGATCCAGAGCCTGGCGCACATAGCGCATCAGCATCCGGTTGCTGAGCCCGGCGCTGAGGGGATAGCGGGGCAGGATGCGCCCGGTCTTGTCCCCCAGCGTCGCCTCCGGCTCAAACTCCGGGTTGGTCATGTTCCGGGCGTCGGCATAGCCGCCCATGCGGCCATAAAAGGCGTAAGTCTCCCCCTGGCGGAGCTGATCCCGGACGTAGGGGGCGTTGAAGAAGCTGATCAGCACGCCGCCGCTGTCGTCCACCGCCCGGAAGCGCACCAGCCGCCGTCCGCCGGGCAGGGTGCTGAGGGTGGGGGGATCGGCCACCATGGCCCGGATGCACACCGGCTCCTCCAGCGGCGCTTCCCGGATGGGGACGAAGCGCGTCCGGTCCTCATAGCTCCGGGGGAAGAAGCGCAGCAGATCGCCCAGACGGTATAGCCCCAGCTTGGCCAGGGCTTTGGCGCGGGTCTCCCCCACGCCTTTGAGATAGCGCAGCTCGATGTCCAGCTTTTTCACGGGCCTCACCTCGCTTCGTCGGTTGCGTTCATCATATCACAGGGCGGAAGGAATTGCAAAACAATTGCGCATGGGGTATACTGGGGCATATCAAGCTGATGAAGGAGAACCAAGCATGGCAGACGTGACGGAAGTGAAAACCCGGGCCGAGGCGGACCCCCGGTACTGCTGGGACACCGCGCAGATCTTTTCCACCGAGGCGGACTGGGAGGCGGCCCTGAGCCGCTGTCAGGACTTCATCCCCCGGCTGAGCGCCTTTCAGGGCAAACTGGGCGCGGACGGGGCGGCGCTGCTGGACTATCTGCGCCTGGGGGACGAACTGAGCGTGGCCCTGAGCCAGGTCTATTGCTACGCCTCCCTGCGCAGCGACGAGGACACGGCGGCGGCAGCGGAGCAGGAGCGGGTGGCCCGGGCGCAGACGCTGGCGGTGGAGCTCTCCGCCGCCAACGCCTTCGCCGCCCCGGAGCTGAACGCCATCCCCGATGAGACGCTGGAGGGCTTCTATGCCGCCACGCCGGGGCTGGAGACCTACCGCGTGGCCCTGGATGAACTGCGCCGTCGCCGGGCCCATATCCTGTCGGAGCGGGAGGAAGTGCTGCTGGCCGCCGCCGGGGAGCTGGGCGCGGCTCCCATGAACATCTTTGACCGGATGGAGGGGGCGGACCTGCGCTATCCCGACGCCGTGGACGCGGAGGGGCAGCGCCATCCCGTGACCCACGGGGGCCTGTCGCCGCTGCTGCAAAGCCCGGACCGGGTGCTGCGCTGCAGCGCCTTCCGGAACTTCTATCAGACCTGGCTGGGGATGCAGCACAGCGCTGCGGCCCTGATGCAGGCCCAGCACCGGCAGCTGCGCTTTTTCGCCCAGGCGCGGCGCTATGGCAGCAGCCTGGAGGCCAGTCTGGACCAGTCCAACGTCCCCACGGCGGTCTACGACAAGCTGGTGGAGGCGGTGAACGCCAATCTGCCCCGGCTCCACCGCTACATGGCCCTGCGCAAGCGCCGGATGGGCCTGGAGGAGCTGCACATGTATGACCTCTACGCCAGCATCGTGCCGGAAGCCCGGATGGAGATCCCCTACGAGCAGGCCAAGGAACTGGTGCTGGAGGCCCTGAGCGTGCTGGGGGAGGACTACGTCTCCGTGCTGCGCCGGGCCTTTGACGCGCGCTGGATCGACGTGTACGAAAACCGGGGCAAGCGCTCCGGGGCCTACAGCTGCGCCGTGGCGGGGGTACACCCCTATGTGTTGCTGAACCACAAGGACGACCTGAACAGCGTCTTCACCCTGGCCCACGAGCTGGGCCACACCATGCACTCCTACCTCTCCGAGCAGCGCCAGCCGAGAGCCTACGCGGACTATGTCATCTTTGTGGCAGAGGTGGCCAGCACCGTGAACGAGGCCCTGCTGATGCAATATCTGCTCAGGAAGACCGAAGACCGGATGCAGCGGGCCTATCTGCTGAACTACTTCCTGGAGCAGTTCCGGGCCACCATCTACCGCCAGACCATGTTCGCCCAGTTCGAGCAGCGCTGTGGGGAGATCGTGGCCCAGGGCGGCAGCCTGACGGCGGAGCGCCTGGGCGCGCTGTATGCGGACCTGAACCGCCGCTATTATGGCCCGGACGTGACCGTGGACCCGGAGATCGCCGTGGAGTGGGCGCGCATCCCCCACTTCTACCTGAACTACTATGTCTACCAGTACGCCACCGGCTTTTCCGCCGCCATGGCCATCAGCCGCCGCATCCTCCGGGAGGGTGCCCCAGCCGTGGAAGACTACCTCCGCTTCCTGTCCTCCGGCAGCAGCCTCCCCCCGGTGGAGCTGCTGAAACTGGCCGGAGCGGACATGACCACCGCCCAGCCGGTCAACGCCGCGCTGGAGCAGTTCGGGGAACTGATCGGGGAGCTGGAGGAACTGCTGGAAGACGAGGTGTAAAGAAAAAGGTATTTTCCGGCGTTGCGCGCTTCTTCCCCCGTAGGGAACGTCCTCTCCGACATTCCGCAGCATGATCTTGTAGGGCACGCCGACAGCAGCCGCCGAAGAAGCGTCACCACGCCCGGCGAATCCGCAGCATTTCTCTGTAGGGGGCGGCGTCCCCGACACCCCCGCAGCAGCGGCGAGATTCCCACAAACTTTGGGCAAATTCGCAGCCGCCCGGTAGGGAACGCCGTCCCCGGCGTTCCGCGCAGTAACACCCACGATACAGACAAGCCCCAGGCGAATTCGTACCCACACCGTTGTAGGGAAAGGGCTTGCCCTTTCCGCGCAGTAACACCCAAGACATAGAACATCGTCGGGCGAATCAGCAACACGGCTGCGGATTTGCCCGACGGTTTGCGTCTCTTCTGTGCCGCTGGCGGAATGGGCAAGCCCTTTCCTTGCGATACGGGAGGTGCAATGTGGGAGCAAAAGCGCCGAAGAAAACACATCGCCCGCCGCGGATTGCGGCGGGCGAAACTTGTTTCTGGGGTTTCGGAAAGCTTACCGCATCCCCTTGTCGTAGGGAATCCCCTCCGCCTTGGGCGCTCTGGACTTCTTGGAGGTGAAGGCCAGCACCACCAGGCAGATGACGTAGGGCATCATGTTGTAGACGCCGCCGGGGATGTTCAGGGCCTGGAGCGCCGCGAAGCCGGTGCCCACGTTGCTGAGGGCGCGGAGCAATCCGAAGAGCAGGGCGGCCAGGGCGATGCGGCTGGGTTTCCACTGGCCGAAGATCATCACGGCCAGGGAGAGGAAGCCGAAGCCGGCCACGCCACGTTCGAACTCCCACTGGCTGACGGCGGCCATGATGTAGCAAATGCCGCCCAGCCCGCCGTAGACGCCGGAGATCAGGACGCCGGACCAGCGCATCTTCAGGACGTTGATGCCCACGCTGGCCGCCGCCTGGGGATGCTCGCCGCAGGCCATGAGCCGCAGACCGAAGCGGGTCTTGTACAGCACGATGTAAGCCGCCACCAGCATGACGATGGCCACGACGAGGAACCAGTTGAACTCAAAGCTCAGGAAGCGCTCGGCCCCGCCGCCCTCCACGCTGACGGGGATCTTGAAGGTGACCAGGAAGTTCTGCCGGGGCAGGCCGTATTCAATGATGGAGCTGGGGTTGTCCGGGTTGGAGGCGGTGTTGATGGCCTTCACCAGCACCGTGGCCCCCGCCACGCCCAGCATGTTCAGGGCGGTGCCCACGATGGTCTGGTCGGCCTTGAAGTTGATGCTGGCCACGCCCAGCAGGGCGGAGTAGACCAGGCCGAAGACCACGGCCCCCAGCATGACCAGCAGCACCATCACGAGACCGGAGGCGTCCGCCGGGAGATAGCGCATCACCAGCGCGCCGCCCAGGGCGCCGATGACCATGATGCCCTCCAGGCCCAGGTTGATGACGCCGGAGTGTTCGCTGAAGCAGCCGCCCAGGGCCACCATCATCAGCACGGAGGAGAAGATCAGGGTGTATTGCAGCAGAAGCAGAAACTGCTGGATGACTTGCATGGTATCCGCCGACATCAGGACGCGCCCCCTTTCTCGGTGTTGCCGCCCGCGGCGGCTTTCTGTTTGCGCAGCAGCGCCCGCTCCTCGCTCCGCAGCAGGCCGGTGTTGATCGCGTACTTGATGAACAGCACGAAGCCGCAGAGGTAGATGATGATGCTGCTGATCAGGTCGGAGATCTGGGAGGCGTACATGCTCTTGTCCACGAAAGCACCCCCGGCGGTGATGTGCTGGATGAAGTAGGAGGAGAAGATGGCCCCGATGGGGTTCAGACCGCCCAGGAAGGCGGCGGCAATGCCGTTGAAGCCCATGCCGGGGACGGAGCTGAGGCCCACGCTCCACTGCTCGAAGTCGGTGAGGTACAGCAGCGCCCCGCCCATGGCCGCCAGCGCGCCGCCGATCATCAGCGTCAGGATGATGTTGCGCTTTTCCGCCATACCGGCGTACTTGGCGGCGTTCTTGTTGTTGCCGGTGGCCCGCAGCTCATAGCCGAAGCGGGTCTTGTCCAGCACCACCAGGACCACAATGGCCAGGATGATGGCCAGGGGCACGGCGATGGTGACGTATTGGTGCTTGTTGAAGAGATTGCCCAGGCCCAGGGAGGGGAGAATGGCCTGGTCGGCGTTGCCCCGCAGGTGCAGGGTGTAGGGGCTGGCCTGTTCCGTCACGCCGCTGAGGATCATGTTGGCGGTGTAGAGGGTGATCCAGTTGAGCATGATGCCGGAGATGACCTCGTTCACGTTCTGGTAGGCTTTCAGCATCCCCACAATGGCCCCGGACACCGCGCCCAGGGCAATGGCCAGCAGCAGGCAGGGCAGCCAGCCCCAGCCCCACTGCAGCGCCGCGTACAGTCCGGCGGCGGCCCCGACCACATACTGTCCGGCCACGCCGATGTTGAACAGGCCCACTTTGTAGGCGAAGAGCACGCTGAGGGAGCACATCAGCAGCGGCGCGGTCTTCACCAGGGTGTTGCCCAGGTTTTTCAGCTGCAAATTCGCCTTGGAGACGTTCAGGAAGTTGCGGATGACCGCCAGGATGGCCTGTCCCGCCCCGGCGGGGTTGATGAACAGCAGCACCACATAGCCCAGCAGCAGTCCCAGCACGATGCACAGCAGCGAGGCGATCAGCGACTGCACACCCTTGCGCTTCAAAAGATTTTTCATGCGCGCACCTCATCTCGTTTGGCTCCGGCCATGTAGAGGCCGAGCTCCTCCTGCGTGGTCTTCTTCGGGTCCAGTTCGCCCACGATCTCGCCCTCGTACATCACCAGAATGCGGTCGGGCACGTCCATGACCTCGTCCAGTTCCAGACTGATGAGCAGCACGGCCTTGCCCGCGTCCCGCTGTTCCACCAGCTTCTTGTGGACGAACTCGATGGCCCCCACGTCCAGGCCCCGGGTGGGCTGCACCGCGATGAGCAGTTCCGGGTCCTTGTCGATCTCCCGGGCGATGATGGCCTTTTGCTGGTTGCCGCCGGACATGCTCCGGGCTGCCGTCACCGGCCCCTGGCCGGAGCGCACGTCGTAGTCTTCGATGAGCCGCTCGGCGTAAGTGCGGATGTTGTCCCGGCGGAGGAAGCCGGCCTTGTTGGTGAACTCCGGCTCAAAGTAGCGCTGGAGCACCAGATTGTCCTCCAGGGAGTAGTCCAGCACCAGGCCGTGCTTGTGCCGGTCCTCCGGGATGTGGCTCATGCCCAGGATGCTGCGCTGGCGGATGGCGGAGCGGGACAGGTCCTTGCCGTCCAGGAAGATTTTCCCGTCTTTCAGCGGCTCCAGGCCGCTGAGGCCGTAGACAAATTCGCTCTGGCCGTTGCCGTCTATGCCCGCGATGCAGACGATCTCGCCCCGGCGCACCTGCAGGGACACGTCATGCACCGCGTCTTTCTTGTGCTGGCGGCTGGCCACGGACATGTGCTGGATGTCCAGCACGGTCTCGCCGGGCCGGGCGGGCTTCTTTTCCACATGGAAGTTGACGTTGCGGCCCACCATCATGGCGCTCAGCTCCTCCATGGAGGAGCTTTTGGTCTCCACGGTGCCGATGTACTTACCCTTGCGCAGCACGGTGCAGCGGTCGGCCACGGCCATGATCTCCGCCAGCTTGTGAGAGATGAAGAGGATGCTTTTGCCCTCCCGGGCCAGGTTCTTCATGATGACCATCAGCTCGTCGATCTCCTGGGGCGTCAGCACGGCAGTGGGCTCGTCGAAGATCAGGATCTCGTTGTCCCGGTAGAGCATCTTCAAAATTTCCGTGCGCTGCTGCATCCCCACGGTGATGTCCTCGATCAGCGCGTCCGGGTCCACAGCCAGGCCGTAGTTTTCCGAGAGCTGCATGACCTTCTTCCGGGCCGCGTCCTTCTGGAGGAAGCCGCCCTTCGTCGGCTCCACGCCCAGGATGATGTTGTCCAGCACGCTGAAACACTCCACCAGCTTGAAGTGTTGATGCACCATGCCGATGCCCAGGGCGTTGGCGTCGTTGGGGTCGTTGATCTGGACGGGCACGCCGTCCTTTTTGATGACGCCCTCCTCCGGCCGGTACAGGCCGAAGAGCACGCTCATCAGGGTGCTTTTCCCCGCGCCGTTCTCGCCCAGCAGCGCGTGGATCTCGCCGTGCCTGAGTTGCAGGGTGATGTTGTCATTTGCGATGATGCCGGGAAAGCGCTTGGTGATCCCCAGCATTTCGATCGCGTATGGCGCATCCATGCTCCATCCCTCCTTCAGATAATTCCGGTTCGGACGCCCTTCGGCGGGGCTTTGGCGCGTCCGACAAAATACCTTGTCCATTATACACGATGTCTCGGCATATTGCAAAGAAAATCACAGGCTTTCTCCGTTTTTTTCAGGAAAAAAGACGCGGCCACGTCGGGCCGCGTCTTGGGGGAAAGAGATGTGCTTATTTCAGGTTGCCCAGGTCGGTCAGGGCGATGTCGGTGGCGAAGTCAGAGGCGGTCAGGGAGATGTCGTTGCTGACGGTGATCTCGCCGTTGAACAGATCGGCCACCAGGTCATAGTAATCCTCCTCGGTGAAGCTGTCGGAGAACTGGGTGCTCATGGGGATCTGGACGTAGTTCTCCTCCGGGTTCTCGGAGACCAGACCCAGGTTGTCCACCAGGCCGCCGACAAACGTGCCGTCCTGCACCTTGGTGAGCAGGGTGTTGACGGTGGCGGCCAGGCCCTTCATGGCGGAGGTGACGGTCATGCCCTCGCCGTACAGGCCGTCGATGGTGGCCTGCTGGTCCACGTCCACACCGATGACCTTGCCGCCGACCTTGGCCGCGGCCTCACCGGCGGAGGTGTAGATGCCGCCGCCGCAGGCGAAGACGATCTCGGTGCCGCCGTAGTACCAGGTGTCCATGGCGGCGGTGATGTCCGCGTCGCCGTAGAACTGGTTGCCGTAGGCGTAGTTGACGGACACGTCGCTGCCGGTCTCCACAGCCGCGTCATTGGCGCCCTGGACGAAGCCGTAGCCGTAGCGCATGACGGCGGGGACGGCCATACCGCCCAGGAAGCCCAGCTTGGTGTAGCCCAGCTTCACGGCGGCGTAACCGGCCATGTAGCCGCAGAGCTCTTCCTGATAGACGGCGGAGTAGAGGTTGGCGGGGAACTCGGTCAGACCGGCTTCGTTCAGGTCATACTCGGACACGTCCAGCGCGATGAAGGTCACGTCGGGATACTCTTCCACGGTAGCGGCAATGGCGTTGGCAAAGGCGTAGCCGGGCATGACGATGACGTTGAAGTCCTTGTCGATGGCGTTCTCGATCATGCTGACGCGGTCGGCGTCGGAGTCAGAGGCGGGCTTGAAGTAGGTGAACTCCACGCCGTTTTCCTCGCACCAGGCCTTGGCCGCCTCGTAGGTGGTCTGGTTGAAGCTCTGGTCGGTGATGTCGCCGTAGTCGGTGATCATGGCGACCATCATCTCGGTCTCATCGGCGCCGGGCACGTCCACGGGCGTGTCCACGGGGCCGTCGTCCGGGGCGTCGGTGGCGGGGGCCGGGGTGGTCTCGCCGCCGCAGGCGGTCAGCGCCAGCAGCATCATGAGCGCCAGCAGCAGGGGAAGGGTCTTTTTCATGGTTGCATTCCTCCGTTTTTCATTTGGTATTTCTGTACACCTGAACGCAAAAAACGTCCATCACATTATAGCATTTCCCCGGCTGGGAAATCAAGGGCAAGGGCGCACAATTCCGTTCCGCAGCCATTTTCGTCAGTTCGCCAAAAAATGCCGGGCGAACTTTGTATCCCGGTATTCCGCCGCGCCGGGTCTGTCACAGGGCGAGACGGGATGCGCCGTTGACAATTAGCGCAATTCCGCATATAATTATGCTAAAAGGGAGGTGGCGAAATGCCCAAAATTCGACCTGTTTCCGATCTTCGGAACCATTTTGCGGAAATCACAAGAGAAGTCCAGCTTTCCGATGAGCCGGTGTTTTTGACCAAAAACGGCGTCGGCTCGATTGTGGTTATGAGCATGGAGAGCTACGAGCAGAAACGCTATGACAGCATGGTGTATGACAAGCTGCACGAGGCGGAGCTGCAGTCGCTCGGCACGACCGAGCGCCGCAGCCATGCGGAGGTCATGGCGAAAGCGCGTGATCTGCTGCACACTGCGGAGGATCAGAAGCGTGCATAAGCTTGTGTATTTGCCGCTTGCGGAACGTGACCTGATGGAGGCGCTTGACTATCTGGCCTACGCGCTGGACGCGCCAAAAGCCGCCCGCGATCTCCTGGCCGAATTGGATAAAACGGTAAAGCAGATCGCGGAGTTCCCCTATGCCTGCGCGCTTTATCGCACAGACCGCCCGATGCAGGACGAGATCCGAATGGTGCCGGTCAAAGGCTATCTGCTGTATTACGCAGTCTTTCACGACCGCGTGGAGATTCGACGCTTTCTTCACGGCCGCCGGGATCGAAGCAAGGGGATTGCGGAATAAGTTTGCCGTATTTGCCCTCCCGGTGACATACTCTGTCAGGATTGCGCGGTTCTGCCTTTCAGTTCCGCAGTTGGAGGTTTCCCCGCTTGCCAGAAACGCGCCGCTGTGTATCCCGCCGGAGGACGCGGCCTGTTCAGCGGGAGGCCATCTCCACGGCGGTGTCCAGGGCCAGCTCCATCATCCGGGTGAAGGAGGTCTGGCGCTCCTCGGCGCTGAGGCATTCCGGCTGATAGAGGTGGTCGGAGATGGTGAGAATGCCCAGGGCCCGCTTGCCCAGGCGGGCGGCGGTCATGTACAGCCCGGCGCACTCCATCTCCACGGCCAGGACGCCCATCTTCCGCCAGGGGTCCGGGCCGTCCGAGCCGTCGTTGTAGAAGTTGTCGCTGCTGAGGATGTTGCCCACCCGGGGGGCCACGCCGTTCACCTCGGCGCAGCGGAGGGCGGCGGCCAGCAGGGTGTAGTCGGCCAGGGGCGCGAAGGTGCCGGGCAGGGCGAACTGGTGGGCGAAGTTGCTGTCCGTGCAGGCCCCCTGGGCAAAGACGATGTCCATGGCGTGCAGATCGTCCTGCAGGCTCCCGGCGGAGCCGATGCGGATGATGTTCTCCACGCCGTACTCGGAATACAGCTCCCAGCTGTAGATGCCAATGGCGGGGATGCCCATGCCGGAGGCCATGACGGTGACGGGGACGCCCTTCCAGCTGCCGGTGTAGCCCTGGACGCCCCGGACGTTGTTGACCAATACCGGGTCGGTGAGGAAGGTCTCGGCGATGAATTTGCTGCGCAGCGGGTCGCCGGGCATCAGGACGGTTTTGGCGATCTCGCCCTGTCGGGCGGTGATGTGCGGGGTGGGAATGCTCATGGCGCGCTCCTCCAACATTCATAGTGTTTTTTCCTTCATTATAGCTCCAAAAGCGGAAAAGTCAATTTGCATCCGGGCAGAGGGCGTGCTATAATGGGGAAAAATCGCATCCGGAAAAGCGGAGAGAAAGGCACGGCGCGGATATGGAGATTCTGACCATCGGCATTGCCGGGGGCACCGGCAGCGGCAAGACCACCATCACGAGACGCATCCTGTCCGAGTTCGGCAGGGACGTGGCGGTCCTCCACCACGACAGCTATTACAAGGCCCACGACAACATGCCCTTTGAGGAGCGCTGCCGCCTGAACTACGACCACCCGGACGCCTTCGACAACGAGCTGTTCCTGCGCCACCTGCGCGCCCTGCGCCGGGGGGAGCGGGCCGAGTCCCCGGTCTATGACTACTCCATCCACAACCGCACCAAAGAGACCCGGACCATCCGGCCGGCCCGGGTGCTGCTGGTGGAGGGCATTCTGATTTTCGCGGACCGGCGGCTGTGCGAGGAGATGGACATCAAGCTTTTCGTGGACGCGGACGCGGACGAGCGCATCCTGCGGCGCATCACCCGGGACATGCGCGACCGGGGCCGGAGCCTGGAGAGCATCACCAATCAATATCTCAGCACCGTGAAGCCCATGCACGAGCGTTTCGTGGAGCCCAGCAAACGCCGGGCGGACCTGATCATCCCCCGAGGGGGCCGCAACACCGTGGCCCTGGAGATGGTGCTCTCGCGCATCCGGGGCTTCCTGGCGGCTTCGGCCCCCGGTCAGAAGGCGTGAGAGGGCGGGGGACATGAGCAAACTCTATTTCAAATACGGGGCCATGGGCTCCAGCAAGTCGGCCCAGGCGCTCATCACGCAGTTCAATTATGAGGAGCGGGACATGAGCGTCTGGCTCATCAAGCCCAGCGTGGACGACCGGGACGGGGCGGACGTGGTCCGCAGCCGCATCGGCCTGAGCCGCCGGGCCCAGGTCATCACCCCGGACCAGGACATCATCGCCGCCTACCACGCGGCGGGGCGGCACGACGTGATCATCGCCGACGAGGCCCAGTTCCTCACCCCGGCCCAGATCGACCAGCTCCGCGCTCTGGTGGACGACGAAAACCTGCCGGTGCTGTGCTTCGGCCTGCGTACCGACTTCCGCACCCGCTTCTTCCCCGGGGCCCAGCGGCTCATGGAGCTGGCCGACAGCATCACCGAGATCAAGACCGTCTGCACCTGCGGCCGCAAGGCCACCGTCAACGCCCGCATCGACGCACATGGCCGCGTCATCACCGAGGGGGCCCAGGTGCTGCTGGGCGGCAACGACAGCTACACCGCCATGTGTCACCGCTGCTGGAAGCGCCGCATCGCCGCCCAGGCCCCAGACGGAGAGAAGGAGGAGACCGAGCCGTGAACGCGCTGACCTATATCTTCCCCGCCGCCGCCCTGGCCTTCTGTCTGCTGGCGCTTTCGGACTATTTCCCCTTGCTGCGCCGCAAGCCGCTGGAGATCCCGGCGGACAGCCGCCGCTGGAGCCGCTTTGACAGCCTGGCCCTGGGGCTGCTGACCGCCGTCTACGCGGTGACGGCCTTCACCGGCCTGGGCAACACCCACGGCGTCCAAAGCTGGTGCCGCTTCGACGAGCGGGGCCAGTACGCCCTGGTGGAGCTGGAGCAGGAGACGGAGCTGACGGCCCTGCGCTATTTCACCGGTCTGCACACCGGCAACTACTACGTCCAGGTCTCCCGGGACGGGGAGACCTTCACCGACGTGGGGGTGCTGGAGCAGCACTACGCCGACCTGTTCAAGTGGAAGACCGTGGAATACGACCAGGACGAGACCCGTCAGGTGAAGTACATCCGCCTGATCGCCGACTCGGAACTCTGGCTGGGCGAGCTGGCGGTCTATGGCGCGGCGGGGCGGCTGCTGGGGCCGGGGGAGCTGCGCTGGCCCGCGGGCTGCGACGCGCTCTTCGACGAGCAGCAGGAGATCCCGGCGGAGTACGACTACGCCAACTCCAGCTATTTCGACGAGATCTACCACGCCCGCACGGCCCTGGAGCATCTGGAAAACGTCTACCCCTATGAGATCAGCCACCCCCCGCTGGGCAAGCTGATCCTGGGCGCGGGCATCGCCCTTTTCGGCATGACCCCCTTCGGCTGGCGCTTTTCCGGGACGCTGATCGGCGTGCTGATGCTGCCCGCCCTCTACTTCTTTTTGAAAAAGCTCTTCGGCGGCAAGGCCGTCCCCATCTGTCTCACGACGGTCTTCGCTTTCGACTTCATGCACTATGTCCAGACCCGCATCGCCACCATCGACTCCTACGCGGTGTTCTTTATTATTTTGATGTATCTGTCCTTCTGGCTGTTCCTGCGCGCTGCGCGGGAGCGGCTGCGGGACTGGCTGCCGCCGCTGGCGCTGTCCGGCGTCTTCTTCGGCCTGGGGGCGGCCAGCAAGTGGATCTGCTTCTACGCCGGAGCGGGCCTGGCCGTGCTCTGGCTGCTGGACCGGGTCTGGCGCTTCCAGGCCCTGCGCCGGAGCGGGGAAGGGGAGGAGCTCCCGCTGGAGACGAAGGGGGAGGGCTTCCTGCGGGAGACGCTGGAGACCGTCCTCTGGTCCGTGCTGTTCTTCCTTGTGGTCCCGGCTGTCATCTACTACCTCAGCTATTGGCCCTACGGCACCGCCAGCGGTCTGCAAGCGCCGGGGATGCTGTTTTCCAAAGAGTATCTGGACATCGTGCTGGACAACCAGAGATATATGTTCAGCTACCACTCCGGCGTCAGCAGCAGCCACCCCTATTCCTCCGTCTGGTGGCAGTGGGTGCTGGACATCCGGCCCATCCTCTACTACCTCCAGTATCCCGCGCCCAACACCCACGTCTCCTTCGGGGCCTGGGTCAGTCCGCTGCTGTGCTGGGGCGGGCTGCTGGCCATGCTCTGCGTGCTCTGGCAGGTGCTCCGCCGCCGGGACAAGACCGCCGTCTTCATCCTGGTGGGCTATCTGGCCCAACTGGTGCCCTGGATGTTCGTCAGCCGCCCGGTGTTTGAATACCACTATTTCCCCAGCACGGTCTTCCTGCTGCTGGCCCTGGGCTATGTGTTCCGCCAGATGGAACTGGCCAGACCCAGGCGGCTGGGCTGGCTGATCGGCTTCGCCGCGCTGTCCGTAGGGCTGTTTATTCTGTTCTATCCCGCCCTGCGGGGCCTGCCCGTCAGCGGCGCGTTCGGACAGCATTTTCTCAAGTGGCTCCCCAGCTGGCCATTTTAATCCGCATACTACGATCATTTGACTGATACAGGAGGAAAATCATGATTGCAATCGGTTCCGACCACGGCGGCTACGCGCTGAAAGAGCAAATCAAAAAACATCTGGACGAACTGGGCCTTGCATACAAGGACTGCGGCACCGACTCCGACGCCAGCTGCGACTATCCCATCTACGGCGAGGCCGTGGCCCGGGCCGTGGCCGACGGCGAGGCCGAGCGGGGCATTGTCATCTGCGGCACCGGCATCGGCATCTCCATCTCCGCCAACAAGGTCAAGGGCATCCGCGCCGCCCTCTGCGGGGACTGCTACAGCGCGGAGTACACCCGCCGCCACAACGACGCCAACGTCCTGGCCCTGGGGGCCAGAGTGCTGGGGGAGGGCCTGGCGGAGAAGATCGTCGATACGTTCCTGAGCACCGAATTTGAGGGGGGCCGCCATGCCCGGCGCGTGGCCCTCATCGCGGAGCTGGAGGAACGGGAAAGGCAGTAAGGGCCGATGTGGGGCGATTCCCGTTCCGTGTACCGCAGCCGTCGCCGCCACGGCTGGCTCCTCAGCCTTCCGGCGGTGCTGCTGGCGGCGGTGCTGCTGCTGGGGCTTTGGCTGTTCTTCTATTTGCAGCGCTTCCTGGTCTATGAAAAGGAGGGGCTGCGTCTGCGCCTGCCCGATGAACAGGCGGAGGGCCTGGACGCCGCCCTGGAGCCGGAGGGACCGGCGGCCAGCTTCTCCCCGGTGGAGGTGGAGATCGTGGTGGACAAGACGGACTTCTCCGCCATTCCGGCGGCGGAGCGGGGCGAGACGCGCCCCGTCCGCGCCCGCTTCCTGCCCGCCTCCGGGCTGAGCCAGGCGCGGCTGGAGGGCCTGACCGTGGGCATGGGGGACTATGACGCCCTGATCCTGGAGCTGAAACCCGCCTCAGGTCTGCTGAGCTATCAGAGCTTCCTGCCCATCGCCGACAGCTATTCCGTCAACGGCAGCCTCTCCATCGGCGACGCGGCGGAGAAGCTGAAAGCCCGG
Source organism: Oscillospiraceae bacterium (assembly GCA_017542425.1). Taxonomy (GTDB): domain Bacteria; phylum Bacillota; class Clostridia; order Oscillospirales; family Oscillospiraceae; genus RGIG7114. The sequence continues at coordinate 38,088 of JAFXXH010000028.1, forward strand.
GACGTGTACCTGATCGCCCGCCTCAGCGCCCTGGTGGACGGGGCCATGGCCACCCGCTACACCACCGTCTCCCTGCGCAACCAGTCCGGCAGCGGCGTCTTCCTGCAAAACGGCAGAGCCTGGCTGGACCCCTTCCACGCCGTCACCCGGGACTATCTGGCCGACCTGATGCACGAGCTGAAGGAATTGGGCTTTGACGAGATTCTGTTCGACGGCCTCAGTCTGCCCAGCAGCACCGCCCTTTCCTATTCCAGCGACATGAGCGCGGTGCCGGATCCGGTCACCGCCGTGTCCTCCCTGGCCCTCTTTCTGCGCCAGGAGGCGGACGCGCTGGGCATCCGCGTCTCCGTCCAGGTGGAGAGCGAGGCCCTGCTGCACCTGCAAAGCGCCATGGTGGGGCAGGACCTGGAGCTGTTCTTCAAGCTCTTCGACCGGGTGGCCTTCTCCGTGGGCAGCGGCAATGTGAATGCCGCCCTCTCCGCCCTCCGGGCCGTCCCCGGGGAGGACGACGCCCGGCTGCTCCCCCTCACCGACGCGGCTGTGCCGGGCCTGGAAAGCTGGGCCTTGCGGTGACGGCGGTGCGCTACGGACTGATGGACGTGCGCCGGGAGTACGCCCGGCTGGACGCCCTATGCGGCGTGGACACGCGGGGTGTGCTCCTGCGCGTCTCCGCCCGGGCCAAAAGCAGACTTGGTCTCTTTCGTCCCGGCCCGCCGCCCTCCATCGTGATTTCCGCTTTCGTGCTGGACCGGGAGGACCTCTTTTGGGACACCATCCGCCACGAGTACGCCCACGCCCTGGTCTGGCTCCGTGAGCCGGGCAGCCGCCACGGCCACGACGCGGTCTGGAAAGCCGCCTGCCGGGAGGTGGGCTGCAATCCCAGGGCCACGGTCCGCCCCGAGGGGGCCATACAGGACGCAAGAATGGCGGTAGCCAAATACCGCGTGGTCTGCAAAACCTGCGGGCAGGAGAGCTTCTACCTCCGGGAGGGCAAGATCGTCACGCTGCTGCGCTTTGGCAAGAAAGACCGCGTCCGCTGCAAGCGCTGCGGGGCCACGGACTTCCGACTGGAAGATTTGCGGCAGGAGTCCTGAAAAGAGAAGACGGAACGAAAAAGGGCTGGTCCGCACACACGGACCGGCCCTCTCTATCTGGTTTTTCAACATCCGCAGCCAAAGGGCGCATCCACCTTTGTAGGGGCCGGCGTCCCGACGGCCCGCAGCAATGCCTGCGTGTTGCTCCATCGTCCGGCGCATTCGCAAGCGCCAATCGTAAGGCGCGACGCGGCGTACCGACAGCCATGCCCGGACTACCACCCACCTCCGGTGAATCCGCACCCGCCCCGGTAGGGAACGCCGTCCCCGGCGTTCCGGCGCAGCAGCGCCCCATTTTTTCACACCGCGTCCGGCGAATCCGATGCCGTCAACCCGTCGGAAAGGTGCCTGCTCCCCCCGCGGTTTCGCAGCAGCCTCCTGCCTTGCGATGCCCTTACCGGTCCAGCCACTGACAGGCCGCCGCCGCTGCGACAGCCCCGTCGCCCACGGCGGTGGTGAGCTGGCGGACGCCCTTGCTGCGGCAGTCCCCGGCCGCGAAGACCCCCGGCGTGTTGGTCTCGGTGTCCTCCCCGGCGCGGAAGTAGCCCGCCGCGTCCGTCTCGGCCAGCAGACTGAACACTGCGCCCACCGGCTCCTGCCCCACGGCCAGGAACAGGCCCTCCACCGGGAGGCTCTCATGTTCCGGACTGCCCGCCACGTCCAGGGTCAGGCCCCGCAGCGCGCCGTTTTGCTCCCAAAGCTCCGCCACCGTGCGCCCGAAGCGGACGGAGACGTTGGGCTTCCGCATGAGCTGCTCGGCCAGCGCCTGCTGGCCCCGGAAGCGGTCGCGCCGCACCAGCAGCGTCACATGCTGGCAGATTCCGGAGAGGAACAGCGCGTCCTGCAGGGCGGTGTTGCCGCCGCCCACCACCGCCACGTCCCGCCCGGCGTAAAAGGCTCCGTCGCAGAGCGCGCAGTAGCTGACGCCGCTGCCGATCAGCGCCTCCTCCCCCGGCAGCCCCAGGCTGCGGTGGGCCACGCCGGTGGCCAGGATCAGGGCCCGGGCGCTGCGGCTCCCCGTGTCCGTGGTCACCAGAAAGCTCCCGTCCGGCTGCGCCTCGGCGTGGAGCGCCTCCTCGTACAGCAGCTCCGCCCCCTGCTGCTCGGACTGTTCCTGGAGCCGGGCGGCGAAGTCCATGCCACTGAGATGGGGGAGACCGGGATAGTTTTCCACCAGCGGCGAGTTGACGATCTGCCCCCCGGGGACAGCGCGCTCCAGCACGGCGCAGCGCTTCCCGGCCCGGGCGGCATACAGCGCGGCAGTCAGCCCCGCCGGGCCGCCGCCGATGATGAGGATGTCGTACATGGTGATGTTCCTTTCCAAATCATAAGCTGTCAGGGGGCGTCCCCGCTGACCGATTCTTCTTTTCTCAGATTATACCACAGTCTGACAAAATTGGAAAGTAAAATTGCGGACGGTCAGACGCCAGCGCCCCCCCCTCCGTAGCCGAAAGCCCGCACTCTGCATAGCATGGGGTGATCGCTTTCAGGAATGGAGGAAAAAGACGATGCGATCTGATTCATGTCGGGAGTCCCGACAGCAGGAACGGGGCGCGGACTGCGGTCCCGCTCCGTACAGCATGAATGTACACGCCGCCGCCCTGGAAAACCGCTGCTTCCGCAGGGCTGTCTGGACGGGGCGTCATTTGCAGATGACGCTGATGAGCATCCCCGTGGGCGGGGAGATCGGCGCGGAGGTACACCCGGAGCTGGACCAGCTCCTCCGCGTGGAGGAAGGGCAGGCCCTGCTCACGCTGGGCGAATGCCGGGAGGACCGGGAGCGCCGCCGCCTGCGTGCGGGGGACGCTGTCTTCGTCCCCTGCGGCACCTGGCACAACCTGGAGAACGCGGGCAATCGCCCGCTGAAGCTCTCGTCCGTCTACGCCCCTCCCCAGCATCCGCGTGGGACGGTACAGTGTACGAAGGAGGACGCGGACGCGGCGGAGGCGTGATCGGCTTTTCCCGTCAGCCCTCCGACGCATCTGCGGCCCGATACAGCGCCAGCGCCCGGTTCCGGTCGCACAGCCCCAGAAAGACCTCCCGGGCGCTTTGATAGCCCTGTGCCCGGAGCTGCTTTTCCAGCCAGTTCACATCCAGGCCCATGCGCCGGAGATTTTCGTCCAGTACGCGCCCGTCCAGAATGACCTCGGCCAGCAGCGCCTCCTGGGGCGGAGAGAGGGACAGGTCTTCCGGCGTGGCGGGGCGTTTGTCGCTGCGGGGCAGGACGGAGAGCCTGCCGTTGGGTTCAAAGACTGCCGTCTGAATGTCACTGAGGTTGAAGTAGCCGGACTGCCTGCACAGCAGCAGGAAGTCACTGAGACTCAGGCGGGCTTTTTTCAGATTCTCCCGGTAGAGCTTCCCCCGGTCCATCAGGATCGTCGGCGTGCCGTTGACATATTTGCGGCTCCTGGCAGAGCGCTTGGTCAGCACGTCCAGCCCCAGGGCCAGGCCGCCGTAGATCAGCAGGGCCGTCAGCGGCTTCCAGGGGCTTTCCAGTTCCGTGGCCAGCTCGGCGGCGATGCTGCCGATGGTGATGCCGGTGAGATAGTCGAAGAAATCCAGTTGGGCCACCTGCTTGTGCCCCATGCATTTTGCAATGAGAAACAGCGCCCCGGCGGACAGCACCGCCGTACCAATCAGTTTCAAAAACCCCATGTCAGCCTCCCGGGTGCGTTTTTCGCTAGTATGCCGCAAAACGTCCCGTTTATCAGCCCCCTTGTTTTGCGTAAACCAGACATTCCCCACTTGACAAATTCCGCCCCCGATGCTACACTGTGCCCGATACGCCAACACGGCCACGACGGAGTGAACCGCCTCCCGAGCCGCCCGGGAAACCGGGACGGGCGCGCCCGTTACAGCGCACATGAGCAAAAAACAGGGTGGAACCGTGTAAGAATTTCTGCACCCCTGACCGGATCGGGTCGGGGGTGCTTTTTGTTTGGAGGAAGATACTGCCATGGACGAGAACAAGTACAGCTTTGAAAATCCCGAATACCGCCATACCTATTGGCACTCCTGCTCCCACATCATGGCCCAGGCCGTCAAGCGCCTGTGGCCGGAGGTGAAGCTGGCCATCGGCCCGGCCATCGCGGAGGGCTGGTACTACGACCTCTACGCCCCCTTCGCCTTCACCCCGGAGGATCTGGAGAAAATCGAGGCGGAGATGCGGAAGATCTGCAAGGAAAAGCTGAAAATCGAGCGCTTTGAACTCCCCCGGGCCGAGGCTCTGGACTTCATGCGGGACGAGCCCTTCAAGGTGGAGCTGATCCGCGACCTGCCCGAGGGGGAGACCATCAGCTTCTACCGCCAGGGCGAGTTCACCGACCTCTGCGCCGGGCCGCATCTGGACAGCACGGGCCGGGTGAAGGGCAACGCCATCAAGCTGCTGGCCTGCAACGCCAGCTACTGGCGCGGCGACGCCAAGCGGGAGTCCCTCCAGCGCATCTACGGCATCGCCTTCCCGAAGAAGGACGAGCTGGACGCCTATCTCCAGCGGCTGGAGGAAGCCAAGCGCCGGGACCACCGGAAGATTGGCCGGGATATGCAGCTTTTCATGACCGACGAGCTGGTGGGGCGCGGTCTGCCCATGTTCCTGCCCCGGGGCTACACCGTCTGGCGGGAGCTGGAGAACTACATCCGGGACAAGGAGCTGCGCCTGGGCTATCAGCATGTGATGACCCCCTGCGTGGGCACCGTGGCCCTGTATCAGACCTCCGGCCACTGGGAACACTACAAGGAAAACATGTTCCCCGCCATGGAGGTGGAGGATGAGATGTACGTTCTGCGCCCGATGAACTGCCCCCACCATATGCGCATCTACGCCAGCCGTCCCCACTCCTACAGGGACCTGCCGCTGCGCATCGGCGAGATCGCCCACGACTTCCGCTATGAGGCCTCCGGCACCCTGAAAGGCATTGAGCGGGGCCGCCACTTCTGCCAGAACGACGCACACCTCTTCGTCACCCCGGAGCAGATCAAGTCCGAAGTGGCCGCCGTCTGCGACCTGATTTTCAACTGCTACAAGGATTTCGGCATCACCGACTACCGCTGCGTCCTCTCCCTGCGCGACCCCGCCGACAAGCACAAGTACCACAACGACGACGCCATGTGGGACAGCGCCGAGGCCGCCCTGCGGGAGGTGCTGGTGGAGCTGGGCATCGACTTCACCGAGGAGATCGGCGAGGCCGCCTTCTACGGCCCGAAGCTGGACGTGAACGTGCGCCCCGCCGTGGGCGCGGAGTACACCCTCTCCACCTGCCAGCTGGACTTCTGCCTGCCCGCCAAGTTCGACCTGAAATACATCGACCGGGACGGCAGCGAGAAGACCCCGGTGGTGCTCCACCGGGCCATCCTGGGTTCTCTGGACCGCTTCATGGCCTACCTGATCGAAGAGACCATGGGCAACTTCCCGGTGTGGCTGGCCCCGGAGCAGGTGAAGATCCTCACCGTCACGGACCGGGCCAACGCTTATGCGGAGACCGTCCGCGCCGGACTGGAGGAGCGGGGCGTCCGGGTCGAAGTGGACGGGCGCAACGAGAAGATCGGCAAAAAGATCCGCGAGGCCACCCTGGACAAGGTGCCCTATATGCTGGTGCTGGGCGACCGGGACGTGGAGAACGGTACCGTCTCCGTCCGCACCCGGGCCGGGGAGGACAAGGGAGCCATGTCCCCGGCGGACTTTGCGGAGCTGATCTGTGCCGAGATCCGCAGCCGCTCCAGATGAGTCCCCCTTCGGGATGATACAACTAGTTGGCAATGTCGAAATAAGCTGTAAGGTGTACTTTAATCGAATGCGAGGTAACTGCCCATGAAACGGATGGTTCTGATCCTGCTGGCGCTGCTGCTCGTGCTGGGGGCAGCCGGCTGCGGGCAAGCGAATGCGCCGATCAACACGCCGCTGCCCGTGCCGGACGAGCCGGACGCCACTCCGACCCCCACCCCCGCGCCCACGCCGGAGGCGACGGCGGTGCCCACGCCGGAACCCACCCCCGAACCGGAACCGGCCTACCGCAACCCCTTCAACGGCGCGCCGCTGGAGGAGCCTTTCTCCAACCGGCCCGTGATCGCCATGCTGGACAACCACACCGAGGCCCAGCCCCATTGCGGCAACAGCCAGGCGGACATCCTCTATGAAGTGCTGGTGGAGGGCAGCATCACCCGTATGATGGGCGTCTTCTCCGACATCAACGCGGTGTCGAAGCTGGGCCCCGTGCGGAGCATCCGGCCCTATTATCTGGACCTGGCCCTCAGCTATGACGCCCTCATCTGCCATGCCGGCGGCAGCGACGCGGCCTACAGCCGCATCAGCGCCGAGCGCCTGAACAACATCGACGGCGTCCGGGGCAGCTATAAGTTCTATCCCTTCTACCGGGACCCCAACCGCCTCTATCACGGCGTGGAGCACGCCCTGTTCACCACGGGGCCGAACGTGCTGACCACCGTGGAGGAAAAGGGCTACCGTACCGGCCTGAACAGCCCGGAGACCTATGATTCCGGCTTGAAATTCAGTCGGGACGCGTGCCCAGCGGAGGGCGAAGACGCCGCCAGCGTCACCGTCACCTTCTATCCCGGCTACAAGACCACCGATTTCCGCTATGACGCGGATACCGGACGCTATGCCATGCGCCAGTTCGGCGTCAACTACACCGACGGCAACACCGGCGAGACCGTGGCCTTTGAAAACCTCATCGTGTTCAGCGCCGAGGGCTACGTCCTGGACAGCTACGGCCGCCGGAGCTTCGTCCTGGTGAACACCACCGGCAAGGGTTACTACGCCAACGGCGGAAAGCTCATCCCCATCACCTGGTCCCGGGGCGCCAACAGCGGGCCATTTCACTACTACCGGGAGGATGGCACGGAGCTGAGCGTCTCTCCCGGCCACACCTACATCGGCATCATCCCCCGCGTGAACGCGGGCATCAGCTACTCCTGAGAGACCAAAAAAAGTGCGCGTTGCAGAGCGAAACCCCTGCAACGCGCTTCTTTTATAAAATGAGTCAGAAGGGACGGTTCTTTTTGACTCATTTTTCCGTCAGTTCCCCCGCGCCGCCTCATCGTAATAGTACGCCACCAGCAGGTCCACGCATTTGCCGTAGGTTTTCAGCCCTAGGGTCTGCCCGTAGGAGTGGAGGAAGCCGGTGTACACCGCGTCGGAGACCTGGGAGACCGGGGACTTGAACTGCTGCCAATAGGCGTTGTTCTCCGCCAGATCGGCCCGGACCGGCGCGGAGAGGCGGGCGTAGTTGTCCAGCCAGGCGTCATAGTCCGCCTCGTACAGGGCGTTGCCCAGGTGTATGTAGGCCAGCAGACAGGCACTGTAACAGAAGACCGGGTCCCCGTCGCTGAGACAGGCCAGCACGGCCACGAAGTTGGCCTCGTCTTCCTGCGCCACGCCCCGCTGGTGGGCCAGCTCGTGGGCGATGGTGGCCGCCGTCAGGGCTGTGGGACAGTCCGTGTTGATGTTGGCCTCGGCGGTGAAGGGGAAGAAAAAGCCGGAGAAGTTCAGGCGGCTGAGGATGCGGGAGAAGAAAAAGGGCTTGGCGGGCACCTCGTCCCCCGCCAGGCAGGGCACGGTCTGCTCCACCGCGTGATACAGGACGCGGGAATGATCGAAAATGGTCCAAAGTTCCTCCCGGCAGCGCCCCTCCGCGTCCCGCCGGACCAGCGGGGCCAGGGCGTTGACCCGGTCGGTGAAATAGCGTGTCACCGTCTCCAGTTCCCCGGCGCTGACGGCGCGGCCCCGAATGCCGCTCTGATCCTCAAAGTCGGAGCAGTCATAGTAGACGCCCCAGAAATAGCTGAAGCCCGCATAGACCAGCACCAGGGCCGTGAGACAGCTCAGGACAAAGCGGTACAGACGCAGCGCCCGATCGCCCTGCCGGATGATTCCCGCCACGGTCCAAAGGGCGTAGACCAGCAGCGCCAGCACCCCCGCTGCAATCAGCCACTCCCCCAGCGAAAAGGGCAGCGGCGCGGTGAGGCGGCTCATCAGGCGGTGCCAGGGGCGCACAAAGCCCCGGCTCAGGGTCGCCATGGCCGCCGGGTGCCGCCGCAGCAGCAGATACACCCCCAGCAGCGCCAGCCCGATCAGCAGCAGGACATGGCGCACCGGGGCCGCCCGCCAGAGGGCCGCAAAGAAATGATGCAGTTTTTGAAAAAAGCGTTTCATAGCCTTATTATAATGGATTCGAGCAAAAAATCAATCCCCGCACCGGAATAGGATAGATTTGGCCGCGCACACAGTCATTGGTTTGATAATCGGCAAAAAAACGCAGAGAATAAGCCTGAGCCGCAGCAGTTCTGCGGCCCAGGAGCAAGAGAGCAGGAGGAGAGAGATGAAACAGGTCTTAGTATTGATCGTGGTGGCGGCGGTGCTGACCGTCCTGCTGGGCGGCTGCGGCGCCATGCGGGACAATGGGCTGAACCAGCCCATGGAAACCTATCCGATGACCGGCAGCACCCTGATGCCGGGCGAGGTCATGCCCGACCCGCGGGACGGTGAGGTGACCGATACGGACGGCATCATCGGCGACGCGGATTACGGCGCACGGACCGACATCGGGGACCGCATCGACGAAGCGGTGGAAGACGTGCGGGACGGGCTCGGTCTGGACAATGAAAACCGCAACGGGAACGGAACCATGACCGGGAATACCAATGGCAATGGGAACGGCAACATGAACGGGAACGCAAACGCCAACGCCAACGGGAACGCTGGAACGACCAACGGGAACGGCAACACCAACGGCAACGTCGGAACGACCAACGGGAACGGTCGGACCAACGGTACGGCCAACGGCACCAACAGCACAGCCCAGCGCTGAGTCCAGCGGCGGCGGCGGAAGCGGGCAGCTTTCGCCGCCGTCGCCGCGAAAAACACGCGCTTTCAAAAAATTCCAGAAGAATTTTGCAAAAAGGTGTTGACAAACGGGTGAAAAGGTGCTAAATTAGGCAAGCTGTCAGCGAGAGCCGCAGGGCTCCGGCGGGTCACAAAAAAGAATTTGAAAAAAGTTCTTGACAAACGCTTGATGATGTGATAATCTAACCAAGCTACGCCGAACGGCGACAGCACGGTGTACCTTGAAAATTAAACATTGTAAGAAAGCTTAAAGCAAG
>JAFXXH010000029.1 GCA_017542425.1 Oscillospiraceae bacterium
GGGGGAAGGTGGCATCCGCCGATCCCCCGCGAGGCGGATGACGGAAGAGGGAGAACGTGACCGCTGGCAGACGGTAAAATCGTTCGCAAATCCCCACGTCTGCGATCATTTCCACATCGCAATCCCGTCACGTTCTCCCTCTCCGGTCGCCCTTGTGGGCGACACCCTCCCCCGCTGGGGGGAGGAACCGGGAGAGGGCTTTGGACGAACGGAAAGGCCCGACGCTTCCGCGCCACCGAGACGAAAAAATTAAAAATGAAAACTTAAAAATGAAGAATTGTTGTGTCGCTGCGCGACATATTTTCAAATGATCGGCGCAGCCGATACCACAACTCTTCATTCTTCACTTTTCACGCTTCACTATCTATCCCCCCGCAAAAACACGCTTTACAAATCCGCTCCGCCCCGATATAATACCACCAGTAATCAAATCCGACGGGAGGCGAGGGTATGCCGCGCAGCTTTTCCGAGACCATGAGCGCCCTGCGGCGGGAGCGGGGGCTGAGCCAGCGGACGGTGGCGGCGGAGCTGCACATCAGCCAGGCCCTGCTGAGCCACTACGAAAACGGGGCGCGGGAGCCGGGGCTGGGCTTTGTCTGCCGCGCCTGCCGCTACTATGGCGTCTCGGCGGACTATCTGCTGGGACTGCGCGAGGCCGACGGCCAGGGCGCGGCGCGCCAGGCGCTGCGCCAGACCCTGAACGAGTTGGAAGCCGTGACGGCCCGGATCAAAGAGGCACTGGAGGGAAGCGACACATGAGCGCACAGGACCACATCCGCAATTTTTCCATCATCGCCCACATCGACCATGGCAAGTCCACCCTCTCCGACCGGCTGATCGAGCTGTGCAAGGCCGTGCCGGAGCGGGAGATGGAGGACCAGATCCTGGACAACATGGAGCTGGAGCGGGAGCGGGGGATCACCATCAAGGCCCGGGCCGTGCGCCTGGACTACACGGCCCAGAACGGGGAGACCTACGCCCTGAACCTGATCGACACGCCGGGCCATGTGGACTTCAACTATGAGGTCAGCCGCTCCCTGGCCGCCTGTGAGGGGGCGGTGCTGGTGGTGGACGCGGCCCAGGGGGTGGAGGCCCAGACCCTGGCCAACACCTATCTGGCGCTGGAGAGCGACCTGGAGATCCTGCCCGTCATCAACAAAATCGACTTGCCCGCCGCCGACCCGGCCAAGGTGAAGCAGGAGGTGGAGGACATCATCGGCCTGCCCTGCGACGCCGCCCCGGAGATCAGCGCCAAGCTGGGCCTGAACATTGCGTCCGTGCTGGAGGACATCGTGGCAAACGTCCCCGCCCCCAAGGGCGACCCGGACGCGCCGCTCCGCGCCCTGGTCTTCGACAGCCAGTACGACCCCTATCTGGGCGTGGTGGTCTACGTCCGCGTCATGGAGGGCACGCTCTCCGTGGGCCAGGACGTGCGCATGATGGCCTCCGGCGGGAACTACAAGGTGCTGGAGTGCGGCTATCTGCGCCCCCGTGGGGTGGAGAACACCCGCTGCCTCCGGGCCGGAGAGGTGGGCTGCTTCACCGCCAGCATCAAGAACGTGAAGGACACCCGCGTGGGCGACACCGTCACCGGAACAGCCAATCCCGCCGCCGCGCCGCTGCCCGGCTACCGCCCGGCCCGGCCCATGGTCTACTGCGGCATCTACACCGAGGACGGCAGCCGCTTCGGGGACCTGCGGGACGCGCTGGAGAAATTGCAGCTCAACGACGCCAGCCTGGTCTTCGAGCCGGAGACCAGCGTGGCCCTGGGCTTCGGCTTCCGCTGCGGCTTCCTGGGGATGCTGCACATGGAGATCATCCAGGAGCGGCTGGAGCGGGAGTTCAACCTGGACCTGATCACCACCCTCCCCAGCGTCATCTACGAGATCACCCGCACCGACGGCAGCGTGGCGCGCATCGACAACCCCCACGACTACCCGGACCCGGCGCTGATCCGGGAGGCCCAGGAGCCCTTCGTCCGGGCCAGCATCCTCTCGCCCCCGGACTACATCGGCAACATCATGCCCATCTGCCAGGACCGGCGGGGGGAGTTCAAGGATATGCAGTACCTGGACAAGAACCTGGTGGAGCTGCACTACAATATGCCCCTGAACGAGATCGTCTACGACTTCTTCGACACCCTGAAAGCCCGGACCAAGGGCTACGCCTCCCTGGACTACGAGTTCCTGGAGTACCGCGCCAGCGCCCTGGTGAAGGTGGACATCCTCCTGAACGGCGAGCAGGTGGACGCCCTGAGCTTCATCGTCCACAGGGACAAGGCCTACGCCCGGGCCCGGAAGATCTGCGAAAAGCTGAAAGACAACATCCCCCGCCAGCTTTTTGAGATCCCGGTCCAGGCCGCCATCGGCGGGAAGATCATCGCCCGGGAGACCGTCAAGGCCCTGCGCAAGGACGTGCTGGCCAAGTGCTACGGCGGCGACATCACCCGGAAGAAGAAGCTCCTGGAAAAGCAGAAGGAGGGCAAAAAGCGGATGCGCAGCTTGGGCAGCGTGCAAATGCCCACGGAGGCCTTTCTGGCGGTGCTCAAGATCGACGACGAGAGCTGAAACAGCCCGGCAACATACGACGAGCCGCGCCCCGCGCACGTCCCGGATTGGGAGTTTGCGCGGGGCGCGGTTTTGGAATGAAGGGGGGGAGCATTCCTTTTGGGCTGCTGCGGGACAGCGAAAGGGGCAAGATTCTTCCCTGCAAGGAAGCGGCTGCGAATGCGCATTCACCCCGTAGGGCGCGCCGCGCAGCGACACCCCCGTTTTCCGCAACTTCGGGCGAATTCGCAAGCGTATAACGCATTCGCCCGGGATTTCCCATGTCGGGCCGGATGCTGCACGGAAAGGGCAAGCCCTTTCCCTACAATGAGATGCTGCGGATTCGCCCTAGGTTTATGGGAATCTCGCTGGTGCTGCCGGAACGTCGAGGACGACGTTCCCTACACTGAGATGCTGCGAATTCGCCGGACGTGGTGCTTGTCTTTGGTGCTGCTGCGCGGCGCGCCGGGTCGGCGCGCCCTACACTGAGATACTGCGAATTCGCCGGACGTGGTGCTTGTCTTTGGTGCTGCTGCCGGGGCGTCGGGACGCCGCCCCCTACAATGAAACGGCTGCGAATTCGCCGGATGTGGTGCATGACGTTTAGCGCCTGCTGCGGAACCGGCCACGGGCTGGACGACGTTCCCTACAAAGCGCTGTTTTCCTGTGTCGATGGGGATGGTGAAGCAGACGGGACGAAAAAAACCACGACGGCGCCTGTAGGGGCCGGCGTCAGCCCATGGCCGGGCCCGCAGCACACGGCAATGGCTTGATTACACCTGCGGCGAATCCGCAACCGCTAGGTAGGGAACGCCGTCCCCGGCGTTCCGCGCAGCAGCACTGAACCGAAGCAAGCCGTCAGGCGAATTCGCATTCACCCGAAAGGCGCTTTTCTCCCCCTGTAGGGCGCGCCGACCCCGGCGCGCCGCGCAGCGACACCCCCGTTTTCCGCAACTTTGGGCGAATTCGCAAGTGCCTCCCCGTAGGGAAGGGGCTTGCCTCTTCCGGCAGGGAATCCCCGATATCCGCCAACCCCGGGCGAATTCGCTAGCGTGCAGCGCATTCGCCCGGAATTTCCCATGTCGGGCCGGGTGCTGCGCGGAAAGGGCAAGCCCTTTCCCGGCAATGAGACGGCTGCGGTTTCGCCCTAAGTTTATGGGAATCTCGCTGGTGCTGCCGGAACGTCGAGGACGACGTTCCCTACCATGAAATGCTGCGAATTCGCCGGACGTGGTGCTTGTCTTTGGCGCTGCTGCCGGGGCGTCGGGACGCCGCCCCCTACATTGAGATTCTGCGCATTCGCCCGGGGTTTCCCGTGTCGGACCGTATGCTGCGCGGAAAGGGCAAGCCCTTTCCCTGCAATACAGGGATTGGGCTTGCCCTTCCGATTCTTTTCGACTCCGATTATGTCAAAAAGGGCGCGCTGCTTTTGGCAACGCGCCCCTTTTTTCTCCCTCCCCCGGTGGGGGGAGGGGCAGGGAAATCGTTCAGGCGTACAGTCTGTACAGGAAGGTCACGGCATGGGCCCGGGTGCAGGCCATGTTCGGGGAGAAGGTGGTGGCGCTGGTGCCCACGGTGACGCCCTTGTCCACGGCCCACAGCACGGCGTCGTAGTAGTAGGCGTCCGCCTCCACGTCGGTGAAGGGGTTCTCCACGTCCACCGGCTCGGCCTGTTCGGCGCGGTAGATGAAGACCACCATCTGCGCACGGGTGACGGCGGCGTGGGGGCTGAATTCGCCCTCGGCGGTGCCGACGGTGATGCCCTGCTCGGTGGCCCAGAGGACGGCCTGATAGCATTCGTCGCTCTCGCTCACGTCGGTGTAGGGGTTGGCGATGGTGGATTCGGGCTTCCCGGCAGCTCTCCACAGGAAGGTGATCAGCTCGCCGCGGCTGCTGATGTCCTCGGGGGCGAAGATGTGCTCGTCCTTGCCCTGGGCCACGCCGTCCCCGGCGGCCCAGTACACGGCGTCATGGTACCAGGCGTCCTCCGCCACGTCGTCGAAGTGCAGCGGCTCCGTGCCCTCGGCCTGGAACACGGCGCTGACGGTGACGGCGGCGGCGGGCATGACAAAGCTGTTGTCCTCGGCCACTTCCACGGCCTTGCCGTCGGCGTCGGTGACGGTCAGCTCGGCCAGCTCATAGCCCTCGTCCGGGTTGACGGTCAGCTTGACGGTGTTGCCCGCTTTGCAGAAGGAGTAGTTGGCGCTGACGCTGCCGTTTTCGCTCTGCTCTACGGTGACGGGATACATGGGGACGCTGCTCCGGCGGCTCAGGGTGATCTCCTGGGCCTCAGAATCGGTGCTGCCCACGGCGTTGGTGGCGGTGACGGTGACGCGGTAGGTCTTGCCGGTCTCCAGGTTCTCGACGGTGTAGCGGGTCTCCGTGCCGGCGTCGAAGGGGGAGCCCTCGATGGCCGTCACGGTCTCGCCGTCCACCTCGGCGACAGCGACGCTGTAGCCGGTGATGTCGGAGCCGTTGGCCTCGAAGGAGTAGCTGGCGGTCAGCGCGGTCTGGCCGTTGGACAGGCTCAGGCTCACATAGCCGGGCTTGCCGATGATGCTGTAGCCGGCCGTGCCGCTGCTGCCGGCGTAGTTGCCAGCGCCGGTGGCGGTGACGGTGTAGCTGCCGGGCAGGATGCTCTCGGTGGGCGCGAAGGCCAGGCTGTAGTCCGTGTCCTTAGTCAGCACGGTCTCGCCGTCCTGGACGGTGACGCCGGGCTTCTGCTCCGCGCCGTTCTCGGTCAGCACGGTCTGGTCCAGGGTGACGGTGAAGGTGGTGGCCTTGGGCGCGATGGAGAAGGTGGTGGTGTCGGCGGTCAGCGTGTAGTTGGCGGGATTGGCGTTGCCGCCGGTGACGCTGGCAATGCTGGCGGTGGCGGTGTAGTCCGTGCCCGCGTCGGTCTTCGCGCCGCTGACGCCGAGGCTCAGGGTCTCACCGTTGACGCCCTCGGCGCTGGCGGTGGGAGCCTGGGCCGCGCCGGTGTAGGTCAGGGCTGTGTCGGCCCAGGTGACGGCGACGGCCTTGGGGCTGACGGTGTAGGTGAAGGAGGTATCATCTATGGCGGTAAAGCCCTGATAGATTCCCTCGTTGACAGAGAGCACCACGGTGGCGGTGACGGTGCCGACGTTGTTGACCTTGTCGGCATCCTTGAGACTCAGCGTGGCCTGGACGCTGTTGTTCTCCGGGTCGGTCAGGGTGACGGTGGCCGGGAAGGTGACAGCGTCGGCGTTTGTCTTTCCGTACTCCACGTTGGTGACGCTGACCGCAGCAAAGCCCGGCGTAGCGTCCAGGGTGCGGGCGGTCAGGTTCAGGGTGGCGGTGACGTTGTTCCAGTTCTTGCTGGAGATGGTCAGGGTCACGCTGCCGGTGGCGTTGTCGGCGGCTTCGGCGGTGGTGTAGGTGATGCTCTTGCCGTTTGCGGCCACGGCGGCGGCGGTGGCCAGGCTGCCGTCCGGGGTGGCGGCGGTGATCTTCGCGTTCTTGAAGCTGGCGGGCAGATTCAGCTCACTGAGCTGGAAGCTCTTGTCCGCGATGCCCTTGGCCGGGACGATGGCGGAGGCGCTCAGGGCCGCGCCGCTGTAGTCGGCCTTGGTGATGGACCAGGCCTGGCTGGCGCTGCCGTCGGCGGGCAGGGCGTAGTTGGCGTTGTCGATGGCGGTGACCTGGGCGGTGTAGCTGCCCGCGTCGGTGGCGGTGTTTCCGGTGTAGCTCAGGTTGGCGCTGTCGCTGCCCAGCAGGCCGGTGACGGTGGCCTCGATGCTCTGCTCGCTGCCGGTGTAGGGCAGGGCCGTGGCGGCGGGCCAGGTCAGGCCGACGGTGACGGGCAGGATGTTGAACTCCTTCGTCACGGCCTCAAAAGTGTATTCGCTGCTGGCCACGGGGCTGACGGTGACGCTGCCCTTGCCCGCGTTGACGTTCTCACCGTAGGTCACGGTGTAGTCGGTGTTCTCGGTCAGGGCCGGGTCGGTGTTGACCGTGACGGCGGGGGTGATCTGCGCGCCGGTGTAGGTCTGGTCGGCGATGTCGCCCACCGTGACGGTGGCGGCGTCCTTACCCAGGGTGGCGGGGAAGGTCTTGCTGGCAGTGTAGCTGCCGTCAGCCTGGCGGGTGAAGGTGTAGCCGGGATAGGTGACGGTGCAGTCCTCGGCAAAGGCCGCGCCCTCGGCGGGCTTCACGGTGATGGTGAGGGTGTAGACGGTCTCCGCCGCGAACTTGCCGCCGCTCAGAGCCGGGCTCCAGCTGTGGGTGACCACGGTGTTCTCGGCCTCCAGCGCGGTGGCGTCGGTGGCGTTCTTCGCCGGAGTCGTCACGGTGCCGGTCAGGGTGACGGCGGAGATGGGAATGGCAACGGTGGCGGAGTTGTTTTCCGTGGGATAGGGGGCCATGTTTCTGGAAAGGCTAACGAGCTCATAGAGGTTGTTTTCACCCAAACGTTCGTTGGTAATTTTGAACTCAGCCACGCCGCCGGTAGCCAGTGCCGACTCTTTAAGCTTGAAGAAGAAGGTGGCGTCGAAACCCTCCCAGGTAATGCCATCACCGTTCAGGTCTGCAATTTCAAAGATTCTCGTGCCCGTTTCAGCGTTGGAACGGTTGGGATTGACCTGCAAATTGGTCATGGTGAACTCCGGGTCTTCGCTCGTCAGAGTCAAACCAACCGTTTTCTTAGCCTTTTTGACGGTGCCAGCATCTGTGTCGACTTCAAACAAATCGGAGTTGAACTCAATGCCAAGTCCGTAGCTGGCAATGACCTCTGCATCATTCTCTGTGTGATGCTGAACATGAATCGTAGCACTAATCTTGTTGTCGACCAGAGGAGAAAGCTCCAGGCTAACAACCGGGGGGTTCTCAGTCCACTCCGCAGCAAAAGACACCACCGGCAGCAAAGTCAGCAGCATCAAAAAGCACAGTGCGATAGAAAAGAATTTTTTCATCTGTCAAATTCCTCCAAATTGTTCTTCATGTTTGCCCCGCAGCAAGACGTTTAGCCTAAGCTCACAATCCCGGCATAAGCCTGCAAAATGAGCAAAGCATCCAAGGTGCCAATGTCACCGTTCTGGTCCACGTCGGCTGCCAGTTTTTGCTTCGGGGTCAGATCAATGATTCCCGCATAATACTGGAGCGTGTAGAGCGCATCCAGCGTGCCAATGCTTCCGTCCTCATCCACGTCACCCAACTTGTAGGCCTGATACAGCTTGAAGCTCAGGACCTTCTTCACGCCCTCGGCGTTGGCCAGCTTGACGATGACGGTGCCCGACTCGCTCTTGGGATAGACGGTGAAGGCGACCTTGCCGTCCACCGTGGTCTGCTGGTCGATGTACTCGATGTTCTGCTCGGTGGGGACATCGTCCTCATTCAGGCCCAGCACCAGGTTGAAGCCCTCGGGTACGTCCAGCTCGAACCAGACTTTGACGCCGCCGGGATAGAACTGGACCGCGCCGCCGTCGATCTCCGCTTCCTCTGCGGCGATTCCGCTGTCGGTCGCGCCGTCCTGCGTGGCCAGCAGCACCTTGACCGGGATGTCGGCGTAGTCGGACTCCAGCACCAGGTCATAGATGCCCGCCTCCTTCGGGGGATCGGCAGCCAGAACGGTGACGCTCAGCAGCAGCATGAGCGCCAGAAGCGCGCTGCCGATGCGCAGCAGTTTCTTCATGTGTTCTCCTCCTTTGTCCTCTTGATTTTCATTGTTTATCGACATAATTGACAAGAATCCTTGCCAACTGTGCCCTGCTGGCGGGGCTGCGGGGACTCAGCGTGGTCTTGCTGGTGCCCGTGATCAGCCCATGGTAGACGCCCCAGTACATGGCGGGCCTGGCCCAGTCCGCGATGGAGCCGCTGTCGGTATAGGCGTCCTCATAAAAGGCCGTGAACAGCGCCTCCGCGCCGCTCTGGCCGCCGTCCATCGCAAAGAGAATCTTCATGGCCTCCTGCCGGGTGACGGCCGCGCCGGGGTCGAAGATCGTGTCGCTCCTGCCCTGGACATAGCCCTGGGCATGGCCCCAGGCAATGGCAAAGCGGAATTCCGCCGGCAGCATCCCCACATCCTCAAAGGCTGTCACGCCTTTGACGGTGGGTGATCCGGCCAGACGGTAGAGCACCGCCAAAAACTGGGCGCGGGTCACGGGCTTGTCCGGGCCGAAGCTCCCGTCCGCGTAGCCGCGAAACAGGCCCAGTTCGGCAGCCCGGCGGATGCTGTCCTCGCCCCAGTGCCCCGCGATGTCCGGGAAGTCCGGCGCGCTTTGCGGCTCCTGCGTGGGGCTGACGGGCGGCTCGGTGGTTTCCGGGGGTTCGGTCTCCTGCGGCGGCTGCGTGGTCTCCGGGGACTCGGACTCCTGCGGCGGCTCCGTGGTCTCCGGGGACTCGGACTCCTGCGGCGGCTGCGTTCTCTCCGGCGGCGCGGCGTAGGGCTCCGGCCCCAGCACCGTCAGCGGCAGCGGCGCGCCGTCAAAGTCGCCCACCTTGGCCTTCGTCAACGTGAACTCCGTCCCGTCCAGATCCCGCAGGGCCGTGAAATGCAGCACGGCGATCACGCCGTCTTCCTCCAGCAGCTCCGCCCGGACGCCCGTCACGATCGCGCCTGTGGGCGCGGCGGGGTTCGTGACGCTCAGCATCGCCTCCAACACCGGGCCCTTGCTGATGCCGGTGCAGCGCAGTGCCTCCGCCGGGAAGTCCAGGCAGATGTCGATGAGGCAGCAGCCCGGATTGCCGCGCAGCTCCAGCGTCAGGTCAAAGCTGTCCCCCGCCCCGGGGGCGGCCTCCGGTCCGGTGACGCGCACTTCCGTGCCCGCCGCCAGCGCGGGCAGCGCCAGAGCCAGGAGCAGCGCCGCAAGCAAAAGCGGCACAAGCCAGTTTCTTCGCATTTGCATTCCTCCCTTGTCCCGCAGCCCGTCGGCAGCGGAACGGTAGATATGATAAAGTATAGCACCTCTGGCAGGGAATTGCAATCATGAATATTTGCGATTCACCGGGAAAAACTGCATTTCTTTCCGCTTCCGCCCCGGAAAGCGGAAAAATGGCCCGGAATGCGGCCATACCGCCCCGGCGGGGGCGGTATGGAATGCCTGCGGGCAGTTCAGCGGCTGCGGAAGCCCATCATCAGCTTGCAGGTGGCGGCGGGATAGAGCACGGTGATGCGCTGGGGGCCGGGGACCTGGAAGACCACGTTCCCGTCGGCCTCCACCTCCTTGACCACCGCGCCGAAGCGGATCTTGCTGCTCTGACCCAGGGCGTTGTGGGTGGTGACCACCAGCTCGCAGTAGATCTTCCCGTCCTGCCCCTCCTCATAGTTCTCCAGCGGGCCGAAGCTGAGGGTCTGGCCCGCCAGCGTGGGGGCGCGGCGCAGATAGTCGCTGAGGGCGGTGTGGATGTCGTCTTTCTTGTTGCGGAACATGGGGTTGGGCACGGGGGTGTTGAAGGGGCTGATGCCCGCGCCTCTGGAAAAGGGGTTCACGCCCGCCCCCTGGGGGAAGGGCACAGCCGCGCCCTGGGGAAAGGAGGCAACCCCGCCCTGGGGCCGCGTCAGACGGCTGCCGCAGCGGGAGCAGAAGTTCGCGGTATCCTCCACCTGATTGCCGCACTGAGAGCAAAACATGATCGGTTCCTCTCTTTCGTTGGTGTGTCCGCCCGGCGCGCCGCGCCGGTATGTCATTTCAGCGTACAGTATAGCACCCCGCACGCGAAACATCAAGCCCTTCCGGGGGGTGGGGGCGCGGGAAAAAATCGCGGGAGCGGGCGGGGGGATGGGGAAAATGGGGGAAAACCGGAGCGTGCGGAGCCAAAAAACAGCTTCGGCTCCGAACACGCATATGGACGAACGCCGCTGCCTGCATACCCCGCGCCTGAGATGCAAGCAAGGGAACGCGGCAGCTTTTTTCAATTCCGACAAATCGCCTGGCATCCTCCGGGACAGGATGCAAACTTGCCCTCCCACTTGCCCTTATCATAGCAAAGGGCAAGTGAGAGGGTATGTCATATCATGTCGCGCACATCCGTTCCCGCTCGCTTGTTCGGCCTGCAAAGCCGCTTTTCTCCATTCTGATCTCGCCCTTCTGTGTAGGCATGATTGCCTGTAACGCTTCATCTTCGGCAGACGGTGCTTCCGGTATTTTTCTGTTCCTGGCAGCATAGCCTTTGTTTTTTGACCATTGCAGTCTTTCTCTTGCCTGAGCGCTTCTTTTCTGCTACAATGCTTTCAGCGACTGACAGCCGGACGCGGCAGATAGGGTCTGCCTTTCTGCAATCACGGTTGATCCTTGTGGAAAGGAATCACTTATGTTTGGAATCAGAAAACTTTTTCGTCAGATATTGGAGCGCCTTCAGGCTTTGGAAGAAGCTGCGGCCTCATATGCCGGAGCCGGCGCGCGCAGTTCAGAGCAGCTGGCGCTTCGCATTTCAGAATTGAGCGGCGCGGCAAACCGCCACGACATGGCGATTGAGGATTTGCTTGACAGCTGGGAAGAGCTGCAGGAGAAGCAGAAAGAGGAGACGCGGGCGCTGTCCTCCGCCCTGGCCGAGACTGCGGCAAAGGAGCAAAAGGAAGCGCAGGAGAGAGAAAAGGCGCTGCTGGAGCTGTTGATGGACGCGCACGATTTGCTCTATGGGCTTCAAAGAGCTGCTGCGGACGCGGGCGCGGAGGCATGGAGCCGACAACTGGCGCTGGCAGAGCAAAAGCTCACGGAGGCGGGGCTTCCGTCGGGCTTTCAGGTGGTCGATAAAACCGGGATTCCTGTAAGCTTCGCCGTTCATGAGGTCACAGAGGCGCTTCCCGCGCCGGAGCCGACGCTGAATCACCTGATCGCAGAGGTGTATGCGTGCGGCTATGTGTTCAGGGGCCGCGTTTTGAGAAAGGCGCGGGTTTCGGTCTGGCGCAGGACGGACGGTGTATCACAGGAAAACGCGGGAGGCGCATCGATATGAGCAGAACCATTGGGATTGACCTTGGCACCTCCACAACGGAGGCGGCCGTTTACCGTGACGGAAAAAAGGAGCTGATCTTTAACCCCGACGGTTTGGCGATCACGCCGTCGGCTGTCGGGATCGATGAAAGCGGCAACTGGGTGGTTGGAGAACGGGCGAGGGCGCAGTATCTGATGCTGCCGGAGAGCACCGCGATCGAAGTAAAGCGGAAAACCGGCACGGACGAAGCGATCACGCTTGGGCGCGCCCGCTATACGCCGATCGAGCTTCAGGCGAAGCTGCTCTCCTATGTCCGGGCCTATGCCTCAGCGTATCTGGGAGAGAGCGTCGATCGCGCCGTGATTTCCGTCCCTGCGTATTTCAACGATATGCAGCGGCGCGATACGATCCGCGCCGGGGAGCTGGCGGGCTTTACGGTGGAGCGCATTCTGAACGAGCCCACCGCCGCCGCGCTGAGCTATGGCCTGGATCACATGGAGGAGGAAAGCCACGTTCTCGTCTATGACCTGGGCGGCGGCACCTTTGACGTGACGCTGCTGGAAATGTTTGACGGCGTGCTGGAGGTCAAGGCCTCCGGCGGGGACAACCAGCTCGGCGGCAAAGATTTTGACGAGCTGCTGATGGAACACCTGCTTGGGCGCTTTCAGGACAGAACCGGAAAAAACCTGCGCAAGGATCGCCGTGCCCTGGCACGGATCAAAGATGAAGCCGAGAAGTGCAAAATCGCTCTGAGCGACAGCGAATCCTTCCATATTCTGATTCCGGCGATCTGCGTTCTGGGCGGCGTCCCCGCAGAACTGGACGAGACTGTCACGCGTGCGCAGTTTGAGACGCTCACAAAGGGGCTTTTACAGCGTACCCACGAGCCCATCGATACCGTTCTTGCGGATGCCGGGATCACGGAGAACGAGATCGATCACGTGATTCTTGTAGGCGGGTCTACCAGAATGCCGATGGTGGCGCGGGATATCCTCGACTACCTGGGAATCGAACCGGTCCACGCCGTGCATCCCGAGTATTCCGTGGCGGAGGGAGCCGCGGTTCAGGCCGGGATCATCTCAGGGGAAATTGACCCCGCAGAGAGCCTGATCATGACGGATGTGAACCCGTATACGCTGGGCGTGCGCACCGACGACGACGGGAGCGGGGACTGCATGAATGTCGTGATCCCCCGAAACGTCACCATCCCGGTCACGAGGACGGAGCGCTACACCACATGCCGCGATTACCAGACAGAGGTCCTTGTCGAGGTATATCAGGGAGAGAGCCGGATTGCCACGCACAACCACCGCCTGGGGAAATTCTACATACGGAGCATTCCGGCAAGACCTGTGGGCGCGGAAGAGCTGGATATCAGCTTCTCGTATGATCTGAACGGCATCCTGAAGGTATCGGCGGTCCTTCTTTCCACCGGTATGGAAAAAGGCATTGAGATCGATATGGCAAAGGGCGGCGAGAAGGCGCAGGATCTGAGCGGGTGGAAGGAGGCCGAAGGTGCAAAGACCTGGCGTGCGGTGATCCGAACTGCCGAGCGGCTTCTCTCCAGGCCGCAGGCCCTGCCTGAGGCGCTCCGCGGCAGCCTGCGTGAAGCGACGGACGAGCTGAAAAAGGCGCTCATCCATGGAAACAGAGAGGACGCGGAGGCCGAAGGCGACACACTCCGGGAGCTTCTGCGGATCGCAAAGGGAGGCGGCGTATGACAGAGGATGTTCAACGCAGCTATGCGCTGCTGGGGCTCGATCCCGGCGCCGCACCGGATGAGATCAAAAAAGCTTATTTTCGCCTGGTGAGAGTCCATCCGCCGGAGAAGGAACCGGAGGAATTCCAGGAGATACGGCGGGCGTACGAGATGCTGAAGGACGGGCCGCCGGTTGTCGAGGAGGAGCGCTTCTCTGCGCCGGAGGACCCGAACGTGCTGTGCCTGTTGGAGCAGGCACGTCGGAGATCCGAGCGGAAGGAGTACAGGGCTGCCGCGGACTGCGTTGCGGATGCGCTGACCTTTGCCCCGGATCACCCGTTTCTCCTTCTGCTTCTCGCAAGGCTGCAAATCAGGGCGGGCAATCCGCGAAAGGCCGCCAACACCGCGAAGAAGCTTCAGAAGTGCGCACCCGACTTCAGCGAGGCTTATGCCCTTGCCGCGAATGGCTACTATGCGTCCGGCTGGTATAAAAAGGCGTTCCCGGAATACAAAAAGGCATACGAGCTGGGGTACAGAGACTTCGATTTTCTCACCGACTATGCGGATGCTGCAGACGACAATGGCGCGTGCGAATTGGCGGCGATGCTGCGCCGGGAGCTTCTGAAGAACACAAAATGGGACCAATCCAACATAGATTCCGCGCTCTATCTCTATCGTTCGGAGGCTGAACACTGCAAGGACGAATCCGCAGTGCTTGCCTTTTTGGAAGAATACGGGCAGTTTCTGAGCGCCAACCGGCGGCTTTTGCGTGGGCAGAGCGTCGAGCTTGCCGCCCCTCTCATGTTCTTCGCTGTGGAAAAACCGCAGCTTCTGGGTTTCCCTTCCGTATATTCCAAAATAGATACCCTCGCGGAAAGCCTGGAGCGCATCGTGCGCGACATGGAACCGGACTTCGTTGAGAATGTGCGGATCTTTATGCTCTTTACTTCCCTGAGAATGGATTCCGACTTTTCAGACAGCGACTGGCCGCTGCTTGCCCAGGTGGTCTTAAACCCGAATGAGGACGGACGGATGACGCGCTATGGCCTTCTGGATACGCTCCTGTGCCTTCTGAAGGAGCGGGAGCAGAGCCTTGCGCAGCTCGAGGCGATTCGGAGCCAGTATCCGTTCTTTTATCAGCACATCAAAGAATACTGCGGCGTTTTCTACCGTGACAAGGCAGAGGAACAGTTTGAAAAACTCAAGAGAGAGCACGCGCGTCTGTCTGAACAGTATGCGGGCGGGCAATTTTACAAGCGATATCCTGAAGAGAAGACGCTTCCGCGCGGCGTGTTGGCCTACAGCGATTCCAAACCCTTTGTCCGGGAGACGAAAAAGCCCGGTCGGAACGACCCGTGCCCCTGTGGGTCGGGGCTCAAGTTCAAACGCTGCTGCCTGGGAAAGGGGATTTACGACTGAGACAACAGCGCACAAATCCAAAGGAGTCGGGCAGATACGCTGCGCATAGGGCGAAGGGAATGATTTGCGGCATAGCCCGCTTCCTGAACCGCGTTCCCAGGCAGGGCATGGTCGTGCGCCGGAAGTCGGTCCTGACCATGCTTGCTTCTTTGCGCTTTCTGCTTGCCTCTCTCTGTCCTGCGAAGGATACCATGTGCATGTGCCTTTTGTCCGGGCCGGTCCTGATTGCCTGGACCATGACAGTGTGACCTGTCCCGCCCCGTCCCCTCCGTATATTTCCGCCGCTTCCCGGAAATACTGCCCTCGATGAAATCCGGCGCACATATCCCCTCCGCCTGCGGGCGGGGGATGTGTGCGCCTTGCTGTTTGGAGGGGGAGATATGCAGGGAAAGGTCGAGATCAGCTGCGTCAACACCAAGAATCTCCCGCGCCTGAGCGGAGAGGAGACCGACGCGCTGCTGCGCCGGGCGCGAAACGGCGACGCGGCGGCCCGGGAGGAACTGATCCAGGGCAATCTGCGGCTGGTGCTGTCCGTCATTCAGAAATTTCTGGGCCGGGGCGAGAGCGCCGACGACCTGTTCCAGGTGGGCTGCGTGGGCCTCATCAAGAGCATCGACAACTTTGACCCCGATCTGGGCGTGCGCTTTTCCACC
>JAFXXH010000030.1 GCA_017542425.1 Oscillospiraceae bacterium
GGTGGAAAAGCGCACGCCCAGATCGGGGTCAAAGTTGTCGATGCTCTTGATGAGGCCCACGCAGCCCACCTGGAACAGGTCGTCGGCGCTCTCGCCCCGGCCCAGAAATTTCTGAATGACGGACAGCACCAGCCGCAGATTACCCTGGATCAGTTCCTCCCGGGCCGCCGCGTCGCCGTTTCGCGCCCGGCGCAGCAGCGCGTCGGTCTCCTCTCCGCTCAGGCGCGGGAGATTCTTGGTGTTGACGCAGCTGATCTCGACCTTTCCCTGCATATTTCCCCCTCCAAACAGCAAGGCGCACAGCTTCCCGCCCGCCCCGTGGGACGGAGGGAATATGTGCGCCGTAGTTCATCGAGACTAGGATTGCCGGGTGGAGGGGGAAATATACGGAGGGGAGACTCCGCGGACACAGATGCCTGTTACTCTAATTTACATTCACGAAATATATATTTTTTAAAAATAGATTGCGCGGGATATAAAACAGATATATACTAAATATATAGTCATTCAGGTCACACGAAAACATGCCATGGTGAAAGGGAAACATGGACCGTTTGTCTGACTACAGATCATAAGAAAAGAGTTTGGAGGGGTACGATGATACGTCAAAGAATGCTGTCTCTTATGCTCCTGATTGCCCTGTTGCTCGGGCTGGCAGTTCCGCTGTCGTTTCCGGCCCGGGCTTACACCGTGTCGGACTGGACGCCCAGATCCAGCGTCCCATCCGGTGCGGAAGTCTTGGAGCGCAAGTGGGTCTATCAGAAGACCACCTACATCAACAGCCGTGAAACCTCCATGCCGGGGTATTCTCTTGCCGGCACCAGCTGGGTGGAAAACGGCAGCGGCTGGACAAATTATGCCGCGTTTCCCGGCGGATTCCAGACCTCACATGAGATTTATACGAGCTTTACCAAGAGTGACAGCTGCCCCTATGCCAACGGGGAGGGCGAGACGTGGAAACGCACGGTGAGCGACAACTGGGGCGGCTATGTCTATTGGCACTGGATGTATGACACCAACAGGGCGAACGGCACCCCCTATCGCGCCATCTATCACAAGTATGGCTACGGTCCCGATAACAGCTATCTCTACAAATATTTTGGCGCCTTCACTTCGACGCGGGGCGACTACAGCCATGACAAGTATTACTGCAACAGCCAGGGCATCACGAATTACATCATCCCGGAGCGCACCGGCTGGGACCTCTGCCAGGGCGCGACGCGCTGGTTCCGCTTTGAGTACCGGACCGCCAGCTATCAGGACTACTATAAGCTGTTCCGCTACTACAAAACCGAGACCCTGGAATCCTACGTCGAACTCAGCGAATCCAGCTCCGATGACGTTGTCATCAGCAACGTCGTCGAATATGTAAAGTATATCAACGGCTTTGAGATCAGCTTCCATGCCAACGGCGGCACAAACGCGCCGGGAGGGCAGATCAAACGACTGGGCGTGCCGCTCGCGCTGTCGAGCGCTGTCCCCCAGCGCGTGGGCTATGCGTTCCTGGGCTGGTCCGTGTCCCCATCCGCGCTGGACGCCACCTATCACCCAGGCGACAACTTCTATTCCGATGCGGACACTACGCTCTACGCGGTCTGGAAGAATCTCACGGAATACACGGTGACCTATGACAGCCAGACCAATGGTGGCAGCCCCGTCGCACAGCCTCAGAGAACGTATTACGAGGGGGATATGGCAGACCTCAGCGTGAGCGCAACGCGGGCGGGTTGGCGTTTCGTCGGCTGGAATACCGATGCCTCCGCCCACACGGGTCTGAGCGAGTGGAAAGTGCTGTCCAACACGACGCTTTACGCGATTTTCGCCAGGACCGTGCGCCCGACCTGCTATGTCTGGGAGAATCAGCTTTTCCAGACGCTGGAGGGGACATATTACAACCGGGAAGAGGGCGTCGAGCTCTCCCTGCCCGATATTCCCGCCGCCTCCGGCTGGTCCGTGGTGGGCTGGAGCCGGAACGGAACCGACTACTCCGCCAACGGGAGGGCGTTCGTCTCCGGGGACGACCGTTTCAACGCCAAGTATGCCAGGGACCTGACCCTGTCCTACAACGCCAACGGCGGAGAGGGCTCGGTCCCGTCGCAGCAGGTGACGCTGTATCGCTATGCCGACGGAAGCTATGACGAGCAGCAGCCCGTGCTGGCACCGGGGCTCTCCCGCACCGGGTACAGCTTTGACAAATGGGCGATGAACAGCCCGGACGGAGAAAAATACGCCGCAGGCGACACGGTGTTCCTTCAGGCGGATACGGTCATGTACGCCACCTGGACGCAGCTCCCGGCCCTGGCAGCGCCGCAGATCCAGGTGAGCAACGCGTCGGTGGGCAAGCGCATCCAGATTACCGCGCCGGAAGGTGCAGCGGTGTATTACACCACCGACGGATCCAGCCCCAGCGCCGCCTCTACGCAGTATACCAAAGCGGTGACACTGACCAAGAGCGGCAGCTATACCGTCAAGGCCATTGCCGTGCGGGAAGGCTGGACCGACAGCCCTGTGGCAAGCGTGAGCCTGACGATCCAGAAAGCGCCGAAGCCGACTGCGGACCACGCCTCCGGCTACCTGCGGCGCGGCACGGCCGTGACGCTGCAGGCGCAGGGGAGCTCCGGCGGGAGTTACACCATCCACTATACGACGGACGGCTCCACGCCCACGACCGCGTCCCCGGTCTACACCGCGCCGCTCAGCATGGAGCAGGATATGTCCCTGCGTGCCATCGCCACAGCGCCCGGCTGCGCGGTCAGCGCCACGGTCGCCTATGACTATTTCCTCACCCCCTGGTACACCCCAGCGGAATGGGGCTGGCGCTTCGTCAACTCCGCCGCGTCTTTCGGCTATCGGAGCACGGCGCCCAGCTTTCTCGAATACTGCATCCCCTACAGCAGCGTGAAGCTGCTGTTCGGAGACACGGTAAAGGCAAAATCGGTCTACTCCTCCATGGCGCGCTATTCCTGGACGGGAAACTGCTGCGGCATGGCGTCCACATCCGGCCTGCTCTGGTCGGTGGAAGACGGACCGCTCCCGGCGGACTTCGGCCACGCGACCGTTCCGGAGCTGGACATCAACGACAGCGCCGCAAAGCTGGACGGGACCACGGTGCGCGCATTCATCGAGGCCATGCAGGTTTCGCAGTACTCCGTCCAGTTTGACCGGGAGTACACCAGGAACCGGCGCACCGATTCCAGGCTTGCCCAGGGCGAGACGTTGGACGCGCTCCTGGACCAGGTGCGCCGGGATCTAGCCGCCAACCGCAACGATGTCATTGCCGTGGGGCTTCAGGGCGTCGGCGGCCATGCGCTGCTGGCCTATGATCTCGTGGACACGGCAGAGGAACTGCGCCTGTATGTCTACGACTGCAACCACCCCATGGACAACAACCGCTACATCACGCTGCTGCGCAACGACCTGGGTTCCGTGGTGGGCTGGTCGTATGACATGGGCGGCCACGGGGTCTGGGGGACCGCCACCCCCGGAGAATCTTTTATCTCCTATATCCCCCACGTCACCACAAGCTATATCTGGAATCATCGCGGGAATTTGTCTGAGGACTATGCGGCGCTGACGGTGGAAGGGGAAAACATCACCGTACATACGCTGGACGGGACCCTGATCGGGAAATTCCAGGACGGCGAATTTGTCACCACCCGTGACGACGTGTTTCTGATTCCCGACCTGAAGCTCTCCGCCGAGGCGGATCTGGCCATCTATGTCCCGCAGGATTTCTACGTCGTGACCAATCAGGGCGGCGGGGAATTCGGGGCCAGCTTTGTGGGTGACAATCTCGGCTCCGCCGTGACGACAAACGCCCCGGCCGTCTGCTTCGGAATGAGCAGCAGCGAAAATGTGAACGAAGTCAGCATCCAGGATTCCGGAGAGGGCAATCAGTTCACGATCTCTTTGGATTCCAGCCATCCGGGCACGAACGATCAGACCGTGTTTACCAACGTCACCGTCAGCGGTACCGGAACGGGCGAAGGCGTGTGGCTGGGTCTCGAACCGGACGGCGGGGTGGGCAATCCGAGAAACGCCGTCATCACCTCGTACATGATCAACGGTGTGGAGCAGATCGTCTACACGATCTCCGCCTCCTGCGGAGCCGGCGGCAGCATTTCTCCCAAGGGCGACACCAGAGTGCCCGCCAACACCGACGCCACCTATGTCTTCACCCCCGACCCCGGCTATCGGGTGAAGGACGTCATTGTGGACGGCAACAGCTACGGGGCGCTCACGTCCTACACCTTCCCCCAGGTGGGCAGAGATCACGCCATCTATGTCGTCTTTGAAGTATCCTGCGCCTTTGAAAACGTCAGCCTTTCCGGAAAAGACGTTTCTGTCGCGCTGCACTGCGACCGCTTCGCGGAGCTGACCGTCGCGGTCTACGACAAAAACCACCAGCTTGTGGAAGTGCGCTGCGCCGCCATCCAGCCGAACCAGAGCAACGCAACGCTGAGCCTGGAGCAGCTTCCGTCCGCGGGCGGCAGCGTCAAGGCCTTTTTGACGGACCGGGATCTGGGTACGCCGCTCTGTCCGGAATATCTGCTCAGGACATAAGCAAAACCAAACAACACAAACGACGCCAAGGAGGGTCATGTTATGCGTACCTGGAAGACACTGATTTCCGTTCTTCTGATCGCCGCTCTGCTTTGCGGCCTGGCCGCCGTTCCGTCTCTGGCGGACGAGGACGATGGAAGCCCGGTCTTTGATCTGTCAGAAGCCGAAGAAGAGAGCTTCTCCGTCGGCGTTTTCGAAACCGTGCTGGAGGACGGCGACACATTTGTCGAGCCGGGCGACGACTATATCCCGGAGAACAGCCTCTCGATGATGAACGAGGGGAGCGAGCCCCTGGCCGGGGAGCCCGAGCCCGTGGCCGACCCCGCGGCGGCCGGCGGCGACGACGACACGCTGGCGTTTGACGAGAGCTTTGACGAAAGCCTGGAGAACGAGGACCTGGAACTGCTGGACGAGTGGGACCTGGGTGAGAATGCGGACGACGGGCACCTGGGAGGGATCGGCGGCGCGGAGGTCCGGTTCCCCCAGGACAAGCTGGTGCTGTCCAAGGGCGAAAGCGTCACACTCAACGTCAGTTACAGCAACGCGCCGAGCAATGCCAAGCTGTTGGTGGGCGTCTGGAAGAACGCGGTGCAGCAGTCCAATGTGGTCAGCTGCCAGGTGGAGTCCGGCTCCGGCGGAACGGCAAAGCTCAAAATCACCGCCAATGAGACCGGCACCTGCTATGTCATGGTCTATCTGTTGAACAGCCTCTACCTTCCTCTGGACTGGGCCAAGCTGCCCACCAATGTCTCTGCCGCCTATCTGAGCCCGGTGGGCTCTCTGGCAGACTTCTGCGTGGAGGAGAGCGGCTCCAAAACGGCCAGCTTTCAGTTTGGGGGTTACTCCGGGGCGGGGCAGCTCAAGGTCACGTCCACCAACAACGCCGCGTTTGGCTGCGCCATCGCCGACGCCAGCGGGAATCGTTTCAACGTCCGCGTCACCGGCAGGACCTGCGGCTCCGGCCAGGTCAAGGTGCAGTATATCGCCACGGCCACAGGGAATGTGCTGGCAAGCCGGGAGTTCACGGTGACCGTCACGCCGAAGACGCAGCCGAAGCTGACGCTGTCCACCCAGGGCCTGTCGATCACCAAATCCAACTCCAGGTCGGTGTTTGTCACCTATTCCGGGTACAGCGGAAACGTGAAGCTGCGGGTTTCTCAGGATTCCGACGCGGTCTCCTGCACCTGGGGCTCCTGGTCCGGGACGACGGTCCCCCTGACGATCCGGGGCGCCGCCAACGGCAGCGGGACCGTGACCATCCAGATGCTCTCGTCTGCCGGCGTGCAGCTGGCGAAGGCGCAGCTCAAGGTCACGGTCGCGCCCCAGCCCACCATTTCCGGCGGCGCCTTGGAGCTGTCGTTCGAATCCGGTCAGAGCGCCTCCACAGATCTCCGCATCACGAATATCACCCGTGAGAACACGATCAGCTGTACGGTCTCCAATTCCTCCATCTGCTCCGCCTCCATCAGCGGCTCCGATGGGAACTACCGCCTCACCGTCGCGGGCAGAAACGTCGGGTTTGCGCGCGTTGCCGTGGCGGTCAAGGATTCCTACGGCAACACCGTCGCCTCCAAAAACCTGCAGGTGACGGTGCGCTCCGCTCCGCCCCGCGTCACGGTATCTCAGAGCAATGTGACAGTTACCGTCGGCCAGAGTGCCGTCATCACCGCCGCTATCTCCAACACCTCCGGCAATGTCAAGCTGTGCTGGTCGCGTTCTGACAGCAATACCACCGCCGTCTGGGGCACATGGTATGGAAACTCCATCCCGCTGACCATCACCGGCGCCAAAGAGGGCAGCTCGACCTACACCATCACACTGCGCCGCAACAGCGACAATGCGCAGCTGGCTTCCGCCGCCATCCGGGTTACGGTAAACCCCCGGCAGGAGGAAAAGCTGCTCGATATCAGCACCATCAGCTACGCATTTAACAACTATTTCACGACCGTCTCACTGCTGAATTATCAGCGGCTTTTCGGCAACAATCAAAAGGCTTCCACGCTCCACAGCAGGCACGAGTATGACAATAACGGCGTTCCGGCCCCGCACGGGGTTTGCTTCGGTATGGCCACCTCGTCGGCGCTGTTCAAGGGCGGGAACTTGAACGCGTGGGACTTCGGTGCGGCAAAAATCTCCGGCCTTACCGAGAACATAAAGAAGATGTTTCACAACAGCCTGGGTTTGCGTCTCAGCGACATCATCGAGCTGATGTACACCTCCCAGTTTGCGGTGGCGATGAGCCAGCCGCGGGGCGTAGACAAGGTCGCACGCGCCGTCATTTCGGAAATCGACGCAGGGCGTCCTGTCTGCATCGGCTTTAACGGCGAGGAAGGCCACGAAGTGATGGCAATCGGCTACAACCGTTCGGGCGACAAGCTGACCCTGAGCATTTATGACAACAACTATAATCGCCAGATTCAGAAGCTGGTGATGACACGCCCTTCCTCCACAAGCCCCTACAATACCTGGACCTACACGACGCCCGGCAATTACACCTATTCCAGCGCAAAGCATGTCATTGACTATTCGGAATATGCCACCGTGGCCTATGTCTGGAGGAACCGGGGCAAGGCCGACGTTATCAACAGTCCGATGAAGGGCAAAAATTTCGTCATCACCCGTGAGGACGAATTCGAGCTCTACACGGTGGATCTCAACACGATGGAGAAGACCACCGTGGCCCGGATCCAGGACGGCGAGCTGACGGACGCCGCCGAGGACGTCCAGCGCTTTCAGATCACGAACGAACAGGAGGATAATCCCAACATCCTGATCGTACCCGCCGAGTACTACTACATAGAGGACGGCACCCCGGAGGACGGCCTGGCTGTCACCATCGTAGATGAGCTGCTCTCCACGACTATCGAGACAGACCGCAGCGACACCAGGCTGGGGGCGATGGGCTTTTGCGCGGTGGATGCGGAGCATCTGGCCGAGGCGGCGATCAGTGTCGCGGAGGGCGCGAATTACCAGATCAGCATCGGTATGACCGACGAGGACGGCAGCAGCAAGATCATCAGCAAAGGCGGCGTCGGAATGGGGCAGTCTGTGACGCTCGGAACCTTGAACGGCGATCTGAACCTGGGGGACGGTACGGACGGTGCCGCCGTCACCGTGGAGCCCTATCGCGTCACCTATGGCATTTCCGCCGTGGCCAGCGAGGGCGGCACGGTCAGTCCGGCGGGCGAAACGCTGCTGAACGAGGGCGAGAACCAGCTCTATTCCTTCCGGCCCGCTCCCGGCTACAGCCTGGACCGCGTCCTGATCGACGGGGAGGACATGGGACCGGTCTACAGCTGGTACTTTGAGGATGTCTCGGCGCACCACACGGTGACAGCGGTCTTCAAGCAAAACATGGCCGACTTCCAGATGGAGCTGTCCCGCAACACCTTCGTCTGCGACGGAACGGAGAAGCGGCCTGAGGCGGTGATTCTCGACCGGAACGGCAACGCGCTGATCGAGAACATAGACTATATCCTGGCCTATAACAACAATGTCGCCCCGGGCGAGGCGGAACTTGTCGCCGTGGCCCTCCCGGACAGCCCCTATTACGGGAGCCTGGAGGCAAAGTTCACCATTCTGGACCGGACGGACGAGGGAGAGGTCACCGCCGCAGCGCGGGAGGAGAATATGCTGTACGTCACCCTGAGCGATTCCGCCTACGACACGCCAAAGCTGCTGATGCTGGGCGTCTATGACGCGGTGGGGCGGATGACCGCCTCCAGACTCATCACGCCGGAGACAAGGGGCGAGCAGCTTGTGATTCCGCTGGAGGAACTGGACATCCCGGAGCAGTCCGAGCTGCTGCTGTTCCTCTTGCGGAAGAACGATCTCGTTCCCTGCGCGGACCGGTATCGGGTGCTGTGAGTCCGTGCCGCCGCGTGGAAACCCTGCGATTCTCCGTCAGGAGGCAAGAGAAGACGCGGCTGCATATATAAGTATTTATTCTGAGAATCATTACATAGAAAGGTAATGGCGTATATGAAAAAGCATATCGCGATTGTAATCCTGTTGGCGATACTCCTGGCACTTACGCCTGGATTTGGCGCGGCATCAGCAGTAGACGCGGCGACGCGCGCGCCTGTCGATGTGGAAGCGCCGCCTGCAGCCGCGCCAGAAGATTGGGATGAGCCGGAAGAAGTGGAGCTCGCCCGCCCGCAGGATCAGGCGGGAGAACTGTGGATCGCTGCAAAAAGCGGCCAGAAGACCATGGCCGAACGCACGACCGAGGACATCGCCATCGAGCGCGCCTATTCCCATCAGTTCACTTTCACGGAGCGCTTTGCCGAGACGCCCTCTGTCACCGCGCCGTTCGCGGCGGGCGCGCTGAGCGCGGACTATCAGCGCACGGCCCAGGCGCGGCTGGACTACATCCGCCTGGCCGCCGGTCTGCCCCGCTGCGTGCCCAACGCGGACTGGAGCGACATGGCCCAGCACGCCGCGGTGCTGCTGGCGGCGAACGACAAGCTGAGCCTCAGCCCCGCGCAGCCGGAGGGCATGGAAGATGACTTTTATGACATGGGCCTGACGGCGGTGGCGTCCAGCAACATCTCCTCCCGCACGGGTCCCGCCGGGGCCAACTAC